>CAIQXR010000207.1 GCA_903875815.1 uncultured Actinomycetes bacterium | reverse complement strand
GATTCGAACCTGCGCCCCCGCCTCCGGAGGGCGGTGCTCTATCCCCTGAGCTACGGGGGCGGATAGATAAGTGTGCGTGGGAGAGTTTAGATGAAATAATGGCGACATGACTTCAACTGGCAATTCCTCATCTTCAGCATCTTCAGCATCTTCAGCATCTTCCTCATATTCCGCTTCTGAGCGTGCTTACTTCGCAACTGGCTGTTTCTGGGGTGCTGAGCGGCGGATGTGGAAGCTAGATGGCGTCCTATCCACTTCGGTCGGTTATATGGGTGGCACTAAGGCCAATCCAACATATGAAGAAGTATGTACCGGGCAGACTGGTCACGCCGAGACTGTTGAAGTCGAGTATGACCCCACTGTTATCTCCTACGATCGCCTGCTCGTTGAATTTTGGACGATGCACGATCCCACATCACTCAATAAGCAAGGCGGAGATATTGGCACTCAATACCGCAGTGCAATTTTTACCACCTCAACGGGACAACAAAACCAGGCAGTTGCCAGCGCTGCGCGCTATCAGCAGGCCCTGACTGCTGAAGGCCTCGATCAGATTTGCACCGAAATTGTTGATGCGACGCCGCACCATTATTGGCCAGCAGAGGAGTATCACCAGAAATATTTAGCAAAGAATCCGAATGGCTACGATTGCCATTCCAGCACCGGTGTCGCTTTCCCTCAATAATTATCGAATTAAGCTACTTCGAAATCTTTTTCACTTCTCTATCCAGGTCAATTGCGCGCCAGCAATACCACGCGACGACGCTCTGATGGCCATCGAATTTCTTTCCTAACTTATCGAGCGCTTCTGGTGTGATTTCTTCGGGCAAGCGATGCAGCAATTCCCAACCACGACGAACGCCTAAATCTCCCACTGGCCACACATCCAACCGCCCCATATGCGACATCAGAAACATTTCAACAGTCCACCGCCCGATGCCCCACAGTCGAGTGAGCTCGTGGGTAATTTCCTCATTGGAGAGTTTCCCAAAGTTGCGGAACGGAATTTCCCCGGCCAGCGTTGCCTCGGTTAACTCCAAGATAGTTCGAGCTTTTGCACCGGATGCACCAGCGCTGCGCAGTGCCTGTGTGGAGAGTGAGCCGATTGATTCGGGTGAGATTTTTCCACCAGCCAATTCGAGCACCCGCCCCTTAATTGTTTCAGCTGCTTTGGTGGCGAGTTGCTGCGAGAGGACGGAACTGACAAGCACTTGATAATGAGTGCGGTTGCTTTTACGCTGTCCGATCGGGCAGAGGGGTGATGCCTGGATAACGGGGGCGAACTTCCGATCTTTCGCTGCTATCTGAGCAGTAACTGCCCGCATATCTTTCTCGGAGATTAGTCCCATAGGGCGATACTGTAACCCAGTGGATTCGTATATGAACGCTGGCGTATGGCTGTGGACGCTGGGATTGCTCGGCGCAGTTTTCATTATTGATTTCCTGGTCGCATTTAGCCTTCGCAATAAGCCTACGACTTTTAAGCATGCGGCGACCTGGACGGCTATATATCTGGCCTTAGCAATTGCCTTTGGCCTCTATCTCGGATCCTGGGCCACTCATCAAGCACGTAGCGAATTCTTTGCCGGCTGGCTCACGGAATATTCGCTCTCCTTCGATAATCTCTTTGTCTTTATCCTGATTTTGACCAAACTCAAAGTTTCTAAAGAGCGGGAGGAGTTGGTGCTCTTTGGTGGGATTCTCGCCTCATTAGTACTTCGAGGCGGATTTATTGCGGTGGGTGCAACGCTGGTCGACCGATTTTCCTGGATCTTCTTTATCTTCGGTGGCTTCCTAATATTTACAGCGATTCAATTATTTCGCGAGACCGAAGAGGAAGAATGGCGAGAGAGTCGATTCATCACTTTCCTTAAATCAAAGGGTTTCTCTGCCGCAGTGGTTGCTTTCGCCGCACTTGCTGTTACGGATCTTCTCTTCGCACTTGACTCCATTCCGGCAATCTTTGGCTTGACCAAAAACCCCTATATCGTCGTGACCGCAAATATCTTTGCTCTCATGGGATTACGTCAGCTGTACTTCCTGATAGGCGATCTCATGAAGAAGCTCATCTTCCTCTCCGAAGGCCTCTCCGCAATTCTTGCCTTTATTGGCGTGAAACTTCTCTTCGAAGCAGCAATCGCGCAAGGCTGGCATAAAGTTGCAGGTATCAAGATTCCAGAAATTGGCTTAGGAATTAGTCTGGGCTTTATTCTTTTCACTCTGCTCGTCACAACGGCAATTTCCCTCTGGTCGACCCGAGAGGCAGATACAAATAAATGACTCAGACCACCAAAATCTTTTCACTCGAGCAATTGCAGCAGCGAAAAAGTGTCAAATGGCGCGGCTATGGCGAAGGCGTACTTCCTCTGCCCGTGATGGAGATGGACTTTGAGATCGCGGCCCCTATCCGTGAATTACTGATCGAGATGATTAATAATTCCGATACCGGATATTTAGGACCAGTCCCGGAGATGGGGATTAACTTTGCTCACTTTGCCAAATCGCGGTGGAATTGGGAAGTTGATCCCGCCCAAGTATCTACCTGCACTGATGTCGCCGTGGGTATGGTGGAAATGGCGCGAGTAATTTTCGCTGAAAATCCTGCCTCACGTCGCATCATGGTAAATACTCCCGTGTATCACAACTTCTCGAATTGGATTAATGAACTTAAAGCAGAACGAGTAGATGCACCACTTACTCGAGATGGACTTCATTACACCTTGGACTTTGATGCCATTGAACGCGAATATGCCCAAGGTATCGCTATTCATTTCCTATGCAATCCACACAACCCCGTCGGCACTGTTTTCACCAAAGCTGAACTCATTCGACTCGCTGATCTGGCTTATAAATATGGAGTGGCGATTTTTAGCGATGAGATTCATTCGCCCCTGACTTACAGAAAAGAAGATTTCCACCCATTCCTGAGCGTGAGTGAGAGCGCGAAAGAGGTGGGCGTCTGTGTCACCTCTCCCAGTAAGAGTTGGAATTTAGCGGGACTTAAATGTGCCATCATCGTCACTGCATCAGAGAAGCAGCGTTTGCGCTCTGCCGCTCTGCCTGATGCTGTTCACTATCGCGCCTCCTTGCTGGGCGCATTCGCTGGAGCTCAGGCCTACTTGTGTACTGATTGGTTAGATGCGACGTTAAGCCAACTTGACCACAATCGACACTATCTCGCTGAACTCCTAAGTGAGCACCTACCGACCGTGGATTATCGAATCCCTGAGAGCAGTTATGTGGGCTGGTTGGATGTTGCTTCACTTAATCTGGGCGAAGATCCAGCGGCGCGATTGGCGGCGGATGCGAAAGTTGCTTTCAATCCTGGCCATACCTTCAGCCCTACGCATACCCAATTTATTCGTTTCAACTTCGGCACTAGCCCAGAGATCATGGCTATGGCAGTTGAACGAATCTGCACGCTGGTAAAGTAATGACTTCTACCGACGTAGTAATTATCGGTGGCGGACACAATGGCTTGATTGCCGCCTGTTATTTGGCAAAAGCCGGCAAGAAAGTGACGATTCTGGAAGCGCACGATCAGCTCGGTGGCGCAACCGTGAGTCAGAAAGTTTTCCCTGATTTTGACGCTCATCTCTCGCGTTACTCCTATCTCGTCTCGCTCTTACCCGATCAGATACGCCGCGATTTAGGGTTGGAATTTGAAACTCTCGGGCGTCGCGTTTCATCTTTCACTCCTGTCCAGCGAGATGGCAAAGATCTTGGCTTACTTGTTACCTCAGATCTCGATAACCAGACCGAAGCTGGCTTTATCGAATTAACTGGCACCATTGATGAACTCGATGCGTGGAAGAGTTTTTACGCCGATGTGCAGAAAGTGGCCGATGCTATGGCTCCGACGCTGCTTCGCCCTCTTCCCACACGCTCAGTACTCCGCGCCCAAGTAGGGGAGCGCATTTGGGATGAAATTATTGAGAAGCCACTCGGTGAAGTATT
>CAIQXR010000206.1 GCA_903875815.1 uncultured Actinomycetes bacterium | reverse complement strand
GTACAGTTGCTAATTGAGAGGAGGAACCAATGTCCGAAAATCAAACAGAAACTAAACATAGGCATCTAACCGTTGAAGAAGTTCGAGCAAAAATCGCCGCCAATTCAGAAATTATTAAGCGCGCTCGTTCTGGCGACGATAGAGCCCTAGAAGAATATTTCAGCCTGTCAGGCGTTAAATGCACAATAACCTCAATTAGCATCCGCCAGTAGGCGGCCTCGGGCGTCGGAGTGACGCCATTCGAGCAATTGAAATCCTCTCGGTTCGTATCTCTGGAAAACCATCAGCGGTGCATTCCGCCGAATTGATAGTTCATTTCCATGATGGTTCGAATGAACACAAACATATAAGTTTTGAACCAGACGGCATCATGTTTAAGGTTTTTATAGAAGTTATTAATGCACTCAATAAAAATGGGAAGATCAAGTATTGACTGAGCCTTGAGTCCAAATTATGGTCAATACATGGCCGTTGTGAAAGTACCTGTTTCAAGGACTATTACTGGGCACAAGGAAGTTCGCCAGGCCTTACGCGATACCGAGACCTATTCCTCAGATCTCCAAGGTGATGCTGATGTTCGTGATTATCGTCAACTCCCATTAGAAGTAGATCCGCCACGGCATCATCTCTATCGGGCGGCGGTCACGCCCTATTTCGTCCGGCCGGCGGTAGAAAAGCACGTCCCCGAATTTGAAACAGTTGCAAAGAAACTCATTTCTAGTTTCGTCTCCAAACCCACAGGTGAAGTCATTAGCGAATTAGCGCTCCCACTCGTGATGGAAAATTTGGGAGTTCTCTATAACCGCCCACAAGATGTGGCTGAGTGGATTTCGTGGGGTCCGGATGTCTGGACTGCCACGGGAGATAATCGAGATGGCTCAGTCCTACATGCTTACTTGGATCGAGTTTATGACGAAGCTATTGCTGGGGTTCAACAAGATTTTTGGAGCGAACTGGCCCACTTAGAAATTGAAGGCAAACAAATCTCCGCTCTGGAATTTCGTGGAATTGCGGGGGTAATGCTGGCAGGTGGCCGCGATACCGTTGTGAAATTATTTACGGGAATTTTCTGGCACCTCACTAACAATGTCGCTGATCGTGAAGCGCTCCGCACCAATCTGGATTTGATTGATGGTGCAATCTCAGAATTCTTACGCTTCTTCACTCCGCTTCCTGCAATGGCCCGTACAACAACTCCAGAGACTGGGGCACACAATCTTCCCGAAGATCGCTATGTGAACATCAGCTTCCTCTCGGGAAATTTTGACGAGACAGTTTTTGAGAACCCGTATGAAATCAATATCCACCGCGAGCGGAATCCCCACTTGGCCTTCGGATTCGGCCCACACACCTGCTTGGGAAATCACGTCGCTGAAATCGAAGCGAAAGTCTTTCTCACAGCTTTACTCGAGACCGATTTCTCGTGGTCTATCTCGCCTGAATCGGTGATTGATTACTACTCAGGTGAGATGTGTGATGTGCCAAAAGAGTTCCATGAACTCTGGATATGTGGGCGGTAGGCCTATTGCTTTCTCCTCGAAGGCGAGTATTTTGGGAGGCGAACAAATTGGAGCTTTGCCAACATTGGTGAGTTCGACAATTGGATAATCCTTGGAGAGAGGGAATAAAAATGTCAGGAATAGATGTAATGAATGCGATGGCTGCGGCCTATAACGCAAAGGATCTCGACGCCATGATGAATCTCGTTACCGATAATTGCATCATGCAGAAAGACCGTGGCGAAGTACTAGTCGCCGGCAAAGCTTCCCTTCGCGAGTTTTATGCGGGAGGGTTTAAGAGCAGTCCGAATATGGTGCTCACACTCAAAGAGCATTTCTCAGCTGGTACGGCTCTTTTCGTCCATGAGATCAACACGGGTTGGCTTGTAGACGGTAAAGAGCAGACTCTCGAAACCACTTGGGCTTACCAAGTTGTTGATGGGAAAATTGCCCTCATGCATTATTTCTCTGTCGATTACAAGAATTCAGGCAACATCTTTTAATTTTCTGAGTCACGAACTCTCCTGATCTGCGAGCCAATCTCGCCACAATGGTTGGTTAGCGGATCAGGCGGGTTATTGAGGGGCTTAAAGGCTCCTCAGTACGGCTTATTTATTATCCCTTTATCCTGACTTTTCATGAGGTTTAGCCCTCAGTAGAATTCTGGTCTATTCGGGTCTATTCGGGTTGGCATAAAGGAGTCGTCGTGGATTTTATTCATCCGCTCAGTGCCGACGACCCTTATCACTATGACGATGAAGATCACCACGATGATCCCCAGCCCCGGAAGAAAAAGGGCGCACGTTTTTATCTCGGAATTGTTGGACTTCTTTCTATGCTTGGCTCAACCGTGGCTGCCAACATCAATATCAACGGCAATAGCCAATTCGAATTTGGCCAAGGAATTTACAAGATTACGTCGTGCGACCAATTCGTCTCCATCAATCTCGGACCATCTGCGGTTTACGGTGATGGCTATTCGCGAGTGATGAACGTGCAAGTACAAGGTCTCGATGTTGTTCGTTGTGCCAATACATCAATTCGAATCAAGGTGTACGACTCAGTAAATCCGACACCGATGAATCTCTTTACTAATCCGCAGTACACCAAAAGTGGAACGACTTATCCGTGTTGTACCGAAACCGGAACTGCAGTCACACTTGTCATCGCGGCCGGCGCCACTTTAAGCACGGCGCTACAGAGCACCACTTTGGTCAGCCCGTCGGGTAAGAACATCGCGCAAGGCGATCGCAGCGAATCGCTGACCTACGATGCCACCCAGGGCCTCTTCACGATCGCGTTCGCTTCACCTCTAGCGAGCATGCAGTACGTCAGCAAGACGACGGTAGAATCGGCACCAAATGTTTAGCGCCCGCCGAAACCAGCTCCAGAGTTGGAGCATCTGGACCACACGCATCAGCAAAGCGTTGTCGTATGCCTTAGTAGTGCCGCTGATTTCATTTGTGGCGGCAGTGAGTACGCCGGAAGCAGCACATGCCTTGACCGTGGGATCCGGACTTTGCGCTCAAACGGTGGGTAGCACGACTGGCGTCACGGTAAATCAGGTTGGCAACGATTGCATTGTTACTTTTACGAATACCGCGGCTGCAACCTCATGGACTTCACCTGCCTACCTTGTTGCTGTTCGCGTACTTGCTGTTGGCGGCGGAGCATCAGGTGACCGAGGTCAATGCTCTTATATTTGGGGTCACGGTGGTGGCGGTGGACAAGTTATTGATCAGACCATCGCAATTTCACCTAACACTTCTTACTCGGCCACGGTTGGAGCGGGGGGCGCTGGTGCTGTTTCAGCTTGCACAAGTGCTGGAACAGTGGGCAATGCTGGTTCAGCATCATCATTCTCTTCAGTCACCGCATCGCCTGGACTCGCAATTTCCAGTGGAACACAAGTTGCTGGAGGAACATCGGGTTCTGGAAAAGCAGGCGGAAATCCTGGCAGCACTAATTTAGGTGGTGGTTCTGGCGGCGGCGATGGCGGTGCCGGTAGCGGTTTGAATGGTGGCATCGGAACATTCTCAAATATCACCGGTAGCAATTTGATGTATGGCATGGGAGGAGCCGGAAAAGATAACAACGGCTTCGGAACCGTGTACAGCACTGCTGGAACAGCAGCTACCGCTTCGACGTCGGCTGCATATGTTCCGCCCGCAAACTCTGGCGCAGGTGGATCTGACCGCGCGCCCGACTGGACTGGTTGGACACCCGGCGCCGCTGGCGTTGTGGTAATTCGATATTCAACCGTATTTACAACAACATTTAGCGCTAATACTTCTTTATCCGGTTCTGCATCAGTTAGTACTACTTCAACAAACCTGGGTTCCGCTTTCACATTCCCAACAGTGGGAACTATGACTAAGCCTGGATTTACATTTATGGGTTGGAATACGGCGTCCGACGGTAGCGGCACGCTTTATCAACCAGGTACTACTTTTTACCCCGGATCTAATCTCACTTATTACGCCACTTGGCGCGCCCTTATTTCATACGATTCGAATACTGCTACCAGCACTAGAAATATTGAATCAACAACTGTTTACACATCGGATTCGGTGACCACGCTCTCGAATGGTGCGCTTGTAAAAGGCACTCCGATTTCCAATGGCTTAGTTTTCAATATGAATGCCGCGGATTCTTCGTCTGTCGTTGGATCAACTTGGTATGATTACAGTCGTAATGGCGTGACTGCGAACTTGGTAGGTTCACCCACTTACAACTCCAAGGAAGGTTATTTCCAACTCAATGGAAGTAGCAATTACATCGACCTAGGAACTTCAACTCTTACTGGCGCAAATCAAACCGCTTTCACAGCATCTGTGTACTTTAAATCTGACCGACCTGATCTTGCCGACCAGACCATTATGGGCCGTTTCGAGAATACTCCCGGCGGCACGTGGATCATTCGAACCGAGGGAAGCGCTTATGTCGGCGTATGGCGACAAAACTATGGCGATTTATGGACTGGTGGCGTTTATAACGAAGGTAACATCAATTGCGTTACGGTGACTTATGACGGGGCAACGCTACGCATTTACTTAAATGGCGCCTTATCTAATTCAGTCGCTGCAGGAAGTGCAGGAGCACAGGTCGCAAACTTGCTTCTAGGTGTTCGCGGATACAACGGAACAATCGACACTGGAAATTATTGGAACGGTCGAATCTATTCTGCGCAAGGTTATTCCCGAGCGCTGTCTGACGCCGAAGTTGCGCAAAATTATCAGCTGATGATCCCTGGCCAACTTGCAACTAAAGCTAATTTTACCCTGGCTGGTTACAACACGGCGCGCGATGGTTCTGGCACTTCATATGGAACAGCTGTTACAGACCTTGCAGCCCTTCCTACCCCGTACCTTCGTCTGCTCCCCAGTGGATATTCAGTTGCCGGTAGTACGGCAACCTGGAATCCTGTAAACGGAAGCAGCTCCGCATTCACTTACACCTCAACACCGCCAACCTTTAACGCAAGTAGTGGTGGCGCCTTTGGTGCGGCAAATCGCTTCCCAACAATTTCCGGTGGAACCGCTAACGGAATTGCACTCAACAATGCATCCCTCGCAGCATTCACGCTTTGTACAGTGGCTCGCTATAAAAACGTAGGAACTGCTATTGGAACGACCGGGCGTATTATCGGATCTAGCGTTGATAACTGGATCAGTGGTTTTTATAACGGCACGATCAATGAATTCCATCACCAAACGTGGCAATACAACTCCGGCACAGCGGCCGACACGAACTGGCACTACTTATGCCACACCGGTAACCGCGCATACTGGGACGGCACAAAAGTCCCATTTGGACTAAATGGATATACCTATCTTCCGCCGATTACTATCAATAAGGATTACTACAATGCCAATTCAGATTTCGAATTGGCGGAGTTAGTTATTTACGATCAATTCCTATCTGATTCTCAGATCGATCAAATCAACCGCTATTTCAAAAACACCTATGGAATAACCGGTGGCGTGACAACTGCAGCTAGCGCCATCCAAATGTCCCCACCCACCAACTATGCGTCAGGCGGGGATACGACTTTGTACGCCATCTGGGGTAGCGAAATTACTTATGAAGGAAATAAGCAATCATCAGGCAGCGCCCCAGCGCCAACGATAATTACATCGGCTAATCCAAACCTCGCTTCAAATAGTGGTTCACTTTCGCGACCGGGCTGGCGCTTTGACGGTTGGAATACTGCAGCCGATGGGTCCGGCACAACCTATGCTGCAGGCGGTGCCTATCCAAATACAGGAAACACCACGCTGTATGCAAAGTGGACACTTCTCACAACATTTCCAAGTGCACTGACGGTAAAAGACCCCAATATTTTGTCGCCATACATGCGCTTTAGAGCTTCAGATTACGATGCCACAAATAAAATCTGGAAAGACTCTTCCGGCAATGGCCGTAATACTGGATTCATTAGCGGCAGCCCAACTCTTGCCAATACCGCAGCGAATAGCAATGGTTCAACAAAGAGCTTCCAAGTTGTTCAAGGTGCGACCACGGATTCCATCAACTTCAATAACCCACAACTGAGTACTTATACCTTGTTTGACGTTGCCCGATATGTTGGAACTAATAAAAATCGTATCCTTCAAGCCAACGACGGAGCTGGCTTGTATGGATTCTGGGGAGGTTTCTCAGGTGTTACTTGGCACAACGGTTGGCTGACTCAAAATTCGGTATCGATCTACGGCAATAACTGGGTAATGAGCACGGACTACAACTACAACTATCGCTCTAACGGAACTGTCGTTGCGACATCTGGCGGCGAAGCGGGCCTGCGCCCAATGGGTATTAACGCAGCTACATATGAAAAGTCAGACTTCCAGGTGGCCGAAGTTATCGTCTTCGATTATCAATTGACGACAGCGCAGATTCAGCAAGTAGAAGATTATTTAGCGGCGACGTACGGTATTAGCAATTACACCCCGACAACTTCTTACGTGAACTCCATGAGTTATGCCTATGTTGCCACCGTTGGGGGTCGTACCGACACCTTTACTGCAACACAAGGACTAGGAAATAAAACATTCTCGATCTCACCTCAAGTCAGTGGAATCACACTTGATACCTCTACGCAAAATGGCGTAGCAGTGGCAATAAGCTCAATTGTCCCTGTAGGGGTTTATCAGGAAACTCTGACAGCGACCGATCAAGCTGGCGCAACTGCGACTTTCAATCTCACTCTCACAGTCGTTAACGCCGTCAAGTGGTCAGCTAGCAACGCCAACACTTTGACGACAACTGTTGGTAAAAGTGCATCACTTCAACTCAACTTTACAGACGGCACTACCGGCAAAGTGGCGACCTTAGTTAAGCCAACAACGGTACCGCTACAAGGAGTAACGCTTGATACCTCCACTATTGCAAGTTCTGGCTATGTCACACTCAATCTCAATACGGCAGTGCTCCCTGGCACTTATAACTTAACGATCAATTTAACCGATGACGCTAAGCGCGTTACTACTCAAAACGTCCAAGTAATTGTTAACCCACTCCCGTTATTGGCATATACAAATGGCGTTTCTGATACGACCACAACCGTTACCAAAAACGGTCTCTGGCTGCAGTTTGAATTCCCGGCTTCCTACCCAACTGGAACGGGTACAAACGTCAATGATTTGACCGGAAATAATGCTTCAAGCGGAATGTCTGTTGGCACTCCCTATAGTTCAACTTTTGGTGGTGGATCGCTATCGCTAGATAATACTCATTACATTTGGGCGAATATCGGTTACATCCAAAACACAGATTCACTATCTAAGTTTTATTGGGTTTATCCGACGGCTTCTACTGGCAGCATCAT
>CAIQXR010000205.1 GCA_903875815.1 uncultured Actinomycetes bacterium | reverse complement strand
TCACACGTGAAATCGTGGCCTGGTCCTCATCCATTAAAGAGGGATCAGCAACTCTTCCCAACTCCGTCTTTACGGAAGAGAAGCAACGCCAGCAGGATGGAAGCGCTGGCCGGTAACGGCTTCGCTGATACCTTCGCGGTCGAGATAGGGGAGGATTCCTCCCAAATGCATCGGCCATCCTGAGCCCATCAACATACAGATATCGATTTCAGCAGGCGTAGAAACAACACCTTCATCGAGCATCATGCGTGCCTCGATGGCGAGTGCATTGAGAGCGCGGAGACGAACCTCTTCTGCAGTCGAAGGAGTCGAGCCTTTCTCCACTAGTGCCAGAGCCACAGGATTGGGAATCTGCTTACCATTCTCATCTTTGATGTAGAAAGTTCGAATTCCTTCGTTAACAAAGCGCTGCATGGTGGGGGAGATGCGATAACGCTCACCTAAGTTCTCGTGGAGTGTTTCGGCCACATGAAGTGCGACCCCTGGGCCGACTAAGCCGAGGAGTTCGAGTGAGGTCATTGGTAGCCCCAGCGGCTTCATAGCTGCATCCGCGATCTCAGTAGGGGTTCCTTCATCAATAGCATCGGTGATTTCGCCCATGAATCGGGTGAGTAGTCGGTTGACGACGAAGGCAGGAGAATCTTTAACGATCACCATGGTCTTCTTGAGTTCTTTTCCAATCGCCACAGCCGTAGCTGTGGTTGCATCATCGGTTGCGGCAGTGCGGGCAATTTCAAGCAGTGGCATTACCGCCACAGGATTGAAGAAGTGGAAGCCAATAACGCGTTCGGGATGAGCTAACCCTTCCGACATCTTGGTGACGGATAGGGAAGAGGTATTTGTCGCAAGGATGCATTCTTCGCCAACAATTCCCTCCAACTCCTTGAAGAGCTTCTTCTTTAGCTCGAGTTCTTCAAAAATTGCCTCGATAACGAATCCCGCATCGGCAAAGGCTGACTTGTCGACCGACCCCGTGACAATGCTGCCAAGACGCTCTGCTGTCTCAGGAGTCATGCGCTTCTTTTCGACCAATTTAGCGAGTTCACCGCGAATGTAGGCAAGACCTTTATCTACGCGTTCTTGATCCAAATCAGTTATGACGACCGGCACCTTGAGGTTGCGCAGAATAATCAACGCCAATTGCGAGGCCATCAATCCGGCTCCAACTACGCCGACTTTGGAAATCTTGCGGGCAAGTGCTGGTTTGGGAGCGCCTTCAACTTTCTTACGCTTCTTTTGGATCAGATTAAAAGCATAGAGCGAGGCACGAAGTTCATCGCTCATCACCAAATCGGCAAGAGCAAGATCTTCGGCATCAAAGCCAGCGGCGAGTGTTGAGTGCTGAGCGGCTCCGATCAATTCGAGAGCTTTGCGAGGTGATGCGATATCCGCGCCCCCGTATTTTTTGCTTGCTGCGGCATTGCCTATTGCCAGTGCAGCCTGCCATTCATCATTGGCAGCTGAATAATCTGCACGTTCGATCTTTTTGGCGCCATTTAATATTGAGGCCGCAAATGAGATTGAGTGCTCGAGGAAATCAGCGGGCGAGAAGACGGCATCAACAACGCCCAGTGTCAGCGCATCCTTTGCCTTCAACATGGTGTTGTTATTGAGTGCGTTGAGAATAATCACCTGAACGGCCTTTTCCGGACCTATGAGTTTCGGCAGGAGAGTGGCTCCGCCCCAACCCGGAACTAAGCCGAGAAAAACTTCGGGAAGGCCGACCATCGCAGTAGTGGCAAGAGTTCGGTAGTGCGAATGAAGTCCGACTTCTAGCCCACCACCTAGTGCTAAGCC
>CAIQXR010000204.1 GCA_903875815.1 uncultured Actinomycetes bacterium | reverse complement strand
TGGCGCTGGAGCTGCGACGGGTGCAGCAACTGGTGCTGGAGCCGCGACGGGTGCAGGTGCTTCAACGACAGGAGCTGGAGTTGCAACTGGAGCTGCAGGGGCTGCCACAGGTGCTGGTGTTGCTGCGCCGTCGGCTGCGCCAATTACCGCGAGTTCTGCGCCGACTGCAACAGTCTGATCAACACCCACAACGATGCGAGTCAGTATTCCGGCAGCAGGCGAAGGAATTTCGGTATCGACTTTGTCGGTGGAGACTTCGAGCAGTGGCTCATCCATCGCGACCATGTCGCCTTCATTCTTTAGCCAACGAGTAACTGTTCCTTCGGTGACCGATTCGCCAAGTGCTGGCATCGTTACTGAAAATGACATTGTGTTCTCCCGTTACCCGTGTGCGTGAAGTGGTTTGCCTGCAAGTGCCATGTGTGCTTCGCCAACTGCTTCGGAGAGCGTTGGGTGAGCGTGGATGAGGGTGGCAACATCAGCTGCCTCCGCCTCCCAGTTATAAATCAATTGCGCTTCAGCGAGAAGTTCGCCCACGCGATCTCCCACCATGTGAATGCCGAGCACGCGGCCACTCTTGTCAGCTACCAACTTAATTGAGCCGGCCGTCTTAAGAATCTGCGCCTTACCGTTGCCGGCGAGATCGTAGGTGAGTTCTGTAACGTCGATGCCCTTTTCCTTGGCTTTAGCAGTGGTGAGGCCAACGGATGCAACTTCTGGCTCGGAATAGGTAACACGAGGGACGCCATCATAATTAATGGGACGAGGATTGAGTCCAGCGATCTCTTCAGCAACCAAAATGCCTTCGCCGAAACCAACATGCGCGAGTTGAAGAGTAGGGATGAGATCGCCTACTGCCCAGACGCCTGGAACATTAGTGCGGCATTTCTCATCAACAAGGACATAGCCACGATCCATCGTGATGCCTTGCTCTTCATAACCAAGGCCAGCAGAAACTGGTCCACGTCCTACGGCAACAAGAAGTACTTCAGCCGTGAAAGTCGCGCCATTTTCGAGAGTGACGGTAACGCCATCGGCTCCCTTAGTGGCTGAAGCGAACCGAGTTCCGAGTTCAAAGTTGATGCCGCGCTTGCGGAATGCTCGCTCGAGCTGCTTCGACGATGATTCATCTTCAAGAGCAACGAGGTGTGGGAGACCTTCGATAATGGTGACTTCAGAGCCGAATGACTTCCATACTGAAGCGAATTCGCAACCAATAACTCCACCACCTAAAACAATGGCAGAAGTCGGAACGCGATCCATGTGGAGAGCGTGTTCGGAGGTAATGATTTGTACACCATCAATTTCAAGTCCAGGAAGTGTGCGAGGCATTGAGCCGGTAGCGAGTACAACATTTTTGCCGGTGTACTGCTCGCCATTAACTTCAACGGTGTTAGGCGAGATCAATCGACCTGCACCTTCGACATAGGTAATGTTGCGAGACTTTACGAGACCTTGAAGTCCCTTATAGAGACGAGCGACGACGCCATCCTTATATGCGTTAACGCCGACCATGTCGATCGAGATGAATTGGGTATTGACGCCGAAATCTGATGAGTGACGTGATGAATCAGCTACCTCGCCGGCATGCAAAAGTGCCTTGGTAGGGATGCAACCACGATGGAGGCAAGTGCCGCCGAGCTTGTCCTTTTCGATGAGAACGACGTTCTGGCCAAGTTGTGCTGCGCGAAGCGCGCATGCATAGCCACCTGAGCCACCACCAAGTACGACGAGATCGAATTGAGCCACGTGAACCTCTCTTAGGACTTACCTGCTAACAGCCCTAATCCTGCCACGAAATTAGGCGCAGGCTAACTCGGCTAAGACCACCAACGAGCGTAGGGCGATGCCAGTTCCACCGACTGGGGTGTATCCGTGGGCGGTCCCAGAATTGAAGGAGGGGCCAGCGATATCGAGATGGAGCCAAGGGGTGGCCGGATCGACAAACTCCCGAAGGAAGAGGCCAGCGACCAACATTCCGCCCATGCGATCGCCAATATTGGCAAGATCGGCCACAGGGGAGTCGAGCGAAGCACGAAGTTCTTCAGGCAGAGGCATCGGCCAGAACTGCTCTCCCGAGCGATTGGTTGCCGTCAGGAATTGGCCAGAGAATTCTTCATCATTTGTCATCACGGCACTGGTGCGAGTTCCTAGGGCAACAACTTGTGCGCCAGTAAGAGTTGCTACGTCGATGATGCCATCGAGGCCGCCTGCCTTCTTGCCCATTTCCAAAGCACGGACAAGCGCGTCGCCAAGAACTAACCGACCTTCGGCATCAGGGTTGAGAACTTCTACTGTTTTGCCACCGTACATAGTGATGATGTCACTGGGGCGAACAGCGCTATCACTGGGCATATTTTCTGCAAGCGGCGCCCAAGCATCAATAGCGATCGGAAGTTTGAGATCGGCAATCGCAAAGAGTGCACCCATCACAGCGGCCGCACCTGACATATCTGACTTCATCGCCTCCATACCAGCAGCTGGTTTGAGAGCAAGGCCGCCGGTATCAAATGTGATTCCCTTGCCAACAAAGGCATAGCGCTTCTTGGCTTTTGCGGGAGAGTAAGTAATGTGAAGCAATCGCGGAGGATTGGCTGAACCTTGGCCAACAGCGGTGATCCCACCATAGCCACGATCTCGCAATTGAGTCTCATTGAGAATTTCGACTTTAAGTCCGAGCGGCGCAGCAATCTTCTTCATACGAAGCGAGAAACTCTCAGGTGTGAGATGGCTGGGCGGAGTGTTAATGAAATCTCGAACCAGGGCGGTGCGATCAGCGATGATTTCGGCCCGAGCCGCCACCGATTTTGCGCTGGTCTCCTTCGCTTGGCGAGTGAGAACATTGATGGATTTTAAAGATGGACGATGCTCGTTCTTGGAGGTACCGCGGAATTCATGAAAGGTGTATGCCCCCAGCGCGGCGCCTTCAGCAATCGCGGAAAGTTCGAGCGTATTTGAATGAGGGAGGGCAAAGGTTGCTGCCTCCTCACCGACAAGGGCGCGGGCAGCTGCACCAGCAGCGCGACGCAAGGTCTCATGTTTGTAGCTCTTTGATTTTTCGCCGAGTCCAGTAAAGAGGATGATTCCAAACTGAGCATCGGGCACCTTGATCGTGGAATCAACCGTCGCGACCGCCTTCATCGCTGTGAGAGAAGCCGTCAACACCTTGAGTTGTGCGGCCGTTAAAACCGAATCCGAATTCTCGATGGCCAAATCTTTGCCCGTGGCGGCTAGGCCAAGAACGAGGATGCCGCGGGCAGCAGATGGGGTCAATTTCACTGAAGTCATAGGCGGGAGCCTACGACAGAATCCCTACGGAAGGGGAGCAGGCGGGTAAAGTGGAGAGTATGAAATCGCCTCTTTATGACTGGCATGTATCGGCCTCGGCAAAGCTTGCAGATTTTGGTGGCTGGGATATGCCGATCGAATATCCGAAAGGCATCAGTGAGAATCTTCCTGGTGGCGTATTGGCTGAGCATGCGGCAGTTCGAGAGCGCGTCGGTCTCTTTGATGTCTCTCACCTAGGAAAGATTTCCGTCACAGGTTCTGGTGCCAAAGAGTTCGTGAATTCCATTCTCACTAATGACCTGAACAAAATTGATTCCGGAAGTGCGCAATATAATCTTCTCTGTAACGACCAAGGCGGCGTCATCGATGATCTGATC
>CAIQXR010000203.1 GCA_903875815.1 uncultured Actinomycetes bacterium | reverse complement strand
CGCAAAGAAGCGATGAAAGTTTTGGCAAAGGCCGATGGCGTGAAGTTGCACGACGATGTCGAAAACAAATTCTTCCCCACTCCTGCAGAGGTCGTGGGCACTGACCCAACGTGGGTAGGTCGCGTTCGTCAGAGTCTTGACGATAAGAAGTCGCTCGACCTCTTCCTCTGTGGCGATAATCTCCGCAAGGGCGCTGCCCTCAATACTGCGCAGATTGCCGAGCTAGTTGCAGCGGAATTCAGCAAGAAATAAGTAATTAATCGCTAAGCCCGTACACTTGCGACCATGACAACAATGGTTGCCGGAGGTACGGGCTTAGTTGGTTCTGCCATCGTCCGAGAACTCCAATCCCGTGGCCAGGATGTCCTCAGCGTTAACTCTAAAGTCGTTGATCTCCTTGATCGCAAAGCCACCTTTGAATTTGTGGCTGATCACAAGCCCACCACCATCATTGATGCCGCAGCTCGCGTCGGAGGCATCGGCGCCAACAACACCTACCCAGTGGATTTCCTCTCGCTCAATATTCAGATTCAGACCAATCTCATGGATGCAGCCCACGCTGCCAAAATTCCTAATTTTCTATTTTTGGGTTCGAGTTGCATCTATCCGCGCGATTGCGCCCAGCCGATCAAAGAGGAGTACCTCCTTACTGGTCCGCTCGAAGCAACTAACTCCGCCTATGCAGTGGCCAAAATTGCTGGCATTGAATTAATTAAGTCTTACCGCAAGCAATATGGCTACAAATGGATATCTGCGATGCCAACAAATATGTATGGCCCCAACGATAATTTCGATTTAGAAAATAGCCACGTATTCCCAGCGCTCATCCGCAAATTTGCGGAAGCAAAAGTGAGCGGCAACCCCGTAACTCTCTGGGGTAGCGGATCGCCGATGCGCGAATTTCTCCATGTCGATGATTTGGCAAAGGCTTGCTTAGTGTTGCTGGAAAAATACGATGCACCAGAGCACATCAACGTGGGCACTGGCGAAGACGTCACCATTAAAGAATTAGCGACCACAATCGCTACGGCGACTGGATTTTCAGGTGAAATCATCTGGGATTCAGCGAAGCCCGATGGCACACCGCGCAAGGTAATGGATGTTTCGCGGATCAAGGCCTTAGGCTGGCAACCAGAGATTTCATTAGAGGCGGGTGTCGCCTCGACCGTTAAGTGGTATCACGAGAACAAGATGGGGAAGTAATGACAACCAAACGCGCCTTTATCACCGGTATCACCGGCCAAGATGGTTCTTACCTCACCGAACTTTTGCTCGACAAGGGTTATGAAGTCCATGGCTTGATTCGCCGTTCTTCGTCATTTAACACTGGACGCATTGATCACATTTACGAAGATCCACATACTCCGAACCCCAAGCTCACACTCCACTATGGCGATCTCACCGATGGTGTGAACCTCACCAACTTGATCCGCGAAATTCAGCCCACCGAGGTCTACAACCTTGGCGCGCAATCACATGTGCAAGTCTCTTTCACTATGCCGCAGTACACCGCGCAGGTAGATGCTGTTGGCGCGGTGGCGCTTCTTGAAGCGATCCGCGCAGCTGGTGTGAATACAAAGTATTACCAGGCAAGTACTTCAGAGCTCTATGGCTCTACCCCGCCACCACAGAATGAGAAGAGCCTCTTCCAGCCACGCAGTCCATACGCTGCTGCAAAGTTGATGGCTTACTGGTGCACAGTGAACTACCGCGATGGTTACGGCATCCATGCGACCAATGGAATTCTCTTCAACCACGAATCACCACGTCGTGGTGAAACATTCGTCACTCGCAAAATTACTCGCGCTGTTGCTCGCATCTCGCAGGGAAGCAAAGAGAAACTCTTCCTCGGGAATATGGATGCAGTGCGCGACTGGGGCTATGCCAAGGAGTATGTCGAGTCCATGTGGCTGATGCTTCAGCAAGATAAGCCTGGCGATTTTGTTGTTGCTACTGGTGTTGGCGCAACCGTTCGCGACTTTGCCGACGCTGCCTTCTCACACGTGGGACTTAAGTGGCAGGATCATGTCGAACTTGATT
>CAIQXR010000202.1 GCA_903875815.1 uncultured Actinomycetes bacterium | reverse complement strand
TGTCGGGCGAGATACCCTGCGCCATAAAGAAGTAATTGATTAATCTTTGAGAAATATTTTAGGTAAAGCTTTTAAAACATCGGTCGCGACAACTGGCTGATTTCGCTTCGCCGCATACTTTGCGGCTAAGCCATGGGCCTGCACTGCATAACTCAGAACTTCCATTATTTGTTCATCGCTATCGGGCTGCCAAGATGCGAGCATCGAAGCCAATAATCCGGCAAGAATATCGCCAGTACCTGCCGTAGAAAGATCTGGCGTTCCATGGGTATCAACATGGATAAGGCCAGACCTGGAAGCGATAACTGTTTGCGCGCCCTTGAGAACGACATATGACTTTAATTGTTCGGCCATAGTTAAAGCGCATTGAACGCGGTCGCTGGGATCAAAACCTAATTCGCGCGCCTCACCTTCATGAGGTGTCAGAATTGTGACTGAATCCCACGCAACTTTTGCAGCAAGCGTCATGGCACTGCTATCTAGAATCGTGAACGGGGAGAAGGGAATAGCTCCGACTCGGGGGTTTCCGGGGCCAATAACCAATGCATCAGTATCAGTATCGCTGATAGTTCGCACCGCAACTACATCAGGGTATGACTGATGAATTAATTGAGTCACCTGTTCATCTTGATTGAGAAAAGTTGTATAGCCGGCGCCACCTCTGCGCGCGCCACCGACACACAACACAGCCGCACCTGGGTAATCGCGCGAACCAGCGATGATTCCCACTTTTCCACGAGAGTACTTATGTGATGTTGGAGCAATTGGTGCGAGTATTGGACTTCTCATAGCTCAAGCCTAAGCCACGAGTTACTAAGATAGGAATATGCAGAAGATTTTGAGCGGCTTCACCGAAGGCTGGTGGATGTTCTACGACACCTTGTGGGCGCTGGTCTTTGGCTTTGCACTATCTGGCGCAGTTCAAGCCCTCGTTACTCGCTCGCAAATGAAGAATCTTTTGGGAAGCCAAAAGCCCGCAGCCATCGCGCGCGCCTCCTTCTTTGGCATGGTGAGTTCTTCTTGCTCTTATGCAGCAAGCGCTCTCGCGCGCAGCATCTTCATTAAAGGAGCGGATTTCACCGCTTCCATGATCTTTATGTTTGCCAGCACCAACCTTGTTATCGAATTAGGTCTAGTTCTCTGGATTCTTATTGGCTGGCAATTTGCCCTCGCGGAATTCGTTGGCGGCGCCATCATGATTCTCTTGCTGTGGCTCATTTTGCCGCGGGTAGTTAGTAAAGCTGTTGCGAGCAAAGCGCGGGGATTGCGTGAATTAGAAATGGCAACAACAATCACAACAACTCCCTTTCGGCAGAAGGTGAAGAGTCGCAAAAGCTGGAAGAACGCAGCTGGCTACACCATTGGCGATTTCACCATGATGCGCTGGGAGCTGCTCATTGGCTTTGTGGTTGCGGGTTTTGCGGCAGTGATGGTTCCGACTCATATCTGGCAATCGCTATTTATTGCAGACCACGGTCTCTGGACAAAGATTGAAAATGCAATCGTCGGTCCGGTTATCGCATGCATTAGTTTTGTCTGCTCAGTTGGAAACGTGCCACTTGCAGCTGCGCTCTGGCACGGTGGGATTACCTTCGGCGGCACCATCGCCTTTATCTTCGCTGATTTATTATCGCTGCCGCTCATTCTGATTTATCTCAAGTACTACGGGCGCGCACTCACGATGCGAATAGTTTTGGTCTTCTGGTTTGTCATGAGTCTGAGCGGAATTGTGACGG
>CAIQXR010000201.1 GCA_903875815.1 uncultured Actinomycetes bacterium | reverse complement strand
CTCCACAATCACCATGGCCGATGCAATGCCAGCATCGTGCGAGAGCGTGAGATGCACAGTCTTATCCTTCAAGCGCTCAGCTATCTCACCAGTAAAAGCAAAATATGGCTTACCCGTTGACTCGCTCTTCACTTCAGCATGCTGCCAATTAAAAGCTGCTTTTGCATTGAGCGCCTTTGCTAGCGCCTCTTTTGCGGCAAAGCGTGCGGCGAGTGAAGAAATCTTGAGCTCTGATTCTGCCGGTGTAAATACTCGAGCGAGCATCGATGGTGTGCGATCAAGTGATTCTTGAAAACGTTCGATGTTCACTACATCGATACCAATACCGATGATCGCCATTTATGAGGGCTGCTTATCTGATGGAACGAATCGATCAATGGCAATCAGAGCCAAAAGAATGGAGCCACCCAGCAATAGTCCGCCAAGAAGATCAGAGAACCAATGGGTGCGACGAATGAGTGAGACAACGCTCATGCTGATCGTAAAGAGTCCGGCCACCCAATAAAGACGAATCCCTTTGAAAGGACCTTTCTTGGTATAGGTATAGATCAAATATGCAAGCAGCCCCCAGGAGATCAACGCATTAGCTGCATGGCCACTGGGGTAAGACATTCCCCCTTGGTGCAATTCATCGAGAAAGAGGCGAGGCTTCGTGCGACCGAAGAAAATTTTCGATGCGCCGACTACGCCATTGAGCGCAAGTAGCGCCAGGATTGAAAGATTAAAAGGCCGGAAAGATTTAAAGCGCCAACTAATCAAGACTGATGCTGTGATTAGAACCGTTGCCGTAAACCAGCGAAGGCCAAGATCATCAATTGCAAGAAGGACATGGCTTGCAAAACCATGAATCGAGTAATGCTTCATCTGCTGCATATGGTGGTCGACTCGGTAGAGCCAGCTTTTGGTGAGAATCTGTTCGGTCGTAAGTAAGAAGCCAAGGAAAAGTCCTGCAGAAATCTGCAGCGCTCGGACCATCTCCTTGCGGCGGTTCATATCACTCAACAGTTACGGATTTAGCCAAGTTGCGTGGCTGATCAACATCATTGCCACGCGCAATTGCCATCTCGTAGGCAATAACTTGTAAGGGAACAACTGCCAATACTGGCTGGAGGAAATCGTGCACAGCTGGGATACGGATCAAGTGATCGGCAGAAGCGAGCGGTGCATCTGAAATAGCGATGATGGTCGCACCACGAGCCTTTACTTCTTGAATATTGCTCGCCATCTTTTCAGCAAGGAGCGAATTGGCAGAAGGCATGATGGCAACGACAGGTGTGCCCTGATCGATTAAGGCGATCGGACCGTGCTTGAGTTCCCCGCCAGCAAAACCTTCCGCGTGCATATAGGCAAGCTCTTTGAGTTTGAGGGCGCCTTCTAGTGCAGTCGGGAATCCCACATGGCGACCGAGGAAGAGCATGGAATTGGAATCTTTAAATTGACGAGTGAGCGCGCGAAGTGGTTCTACCGTTTCTAGTACTTGCTCCACCTTCGCAGGCAGTTCGGCCAATTCGCGGGCAATCTCTTCTTGTTCAGCAGCAGAAAGAACTCCGCGCACGCGACCGAAGTGAAGTCCAAGGAGATACATAGCGATCAACTGAGCGGTAAATGCCTTGGTCGATGCAACGGCAATCTCTGGACCGGCATGGGTGTAGAGAACGGCATCGGATTCGCGCGGAATAGTAGAGCCATTGGTGTTGCAGACAGAGAAGACGCGGGCACCATGACTGCGGGCATAACGCATCGCCATCAAGGTATCCATCGTCTCACCTGATTG
>CAIQXR010000200.1 GCA_903875815.1 uncultured Actinomycetes bacterium | reverse complement strand
TGTTGCAAGTGGTGCTAAGCGCGATCGCATCAGCGCCGAGTTTCAGCGACGTTGGAACCATGTGGCTAAACATTTGTCCGGCGGAAAATGGGGAAAGTTCACTCTGGCAATCAAGCGTTATGGCTTGCCCACGAGTAATCGATTAGTCAGCAAGGCATATCACGAAGATTTGAAGCCCGCTTCTATGCGGCTTGGCGCCGAACTATTTGGCACTCTAGGAATTGCTCGCGATGATCGCAAAGCGCGTGATGCTTGGTGGGGTACCAATTATGACTTCTATGGCGCCCCGACTGAACTCTTCATTTACATCCACAAGAGTCTCGACATTTTTGCAGCAAGCGATGCTGGGCTGATGATGGAAAATCTTGCACTCTCCGCCCATGCTCATGGCCTGGGCACCTGTATGCAAGGCGCGGTATCCATTTGGGACGATGTTGTACGCAAAGAGTTTGATATCTCCAAGAACTATCGCCTGCTTTGTGGAATGGCAATCGGCTATCCGAGCGATGCGAAAGACAACACCTTTAAGGCCCATCGCATATCCCCTGCCGAACTTAAGTTCGACGAGCGCTAACGCAGGTTAGTTTTCGCAGCGGCACCGTTCAGCATCAGAGTATGGAGCCAGCGCTTCACTAATGTGCTCGCCGCAGCCAGACCAAGTCATTTTTCCGCATATTCCACATTTCACTGCGCTGCACATATATAGCTCCTTTGACCTATGACTAAGTGGTAAATCTACCGCGACTCTTGTGGAGTTAGGCCTTTACCCAGACTGTCGTAGCAGGTGGCAGTTCGCCGCCCACGGAAATCTTGCCATGCGCCATATAGATTCCGGCATCAGCCAGTGGTTGAGAGCTATGGACTACTTCACCAATTTGGCCGAAGTTATAGAACCCACCGCCAAAGTTGGTGATGCAGTGCCAGCCATTTGGACGCGAGAAGTGCAAGACATCATCATCGCCAGTCTCATGCCATGTCATCTCTTCAGATGTTTGCAGTTCCTTGCGCAGCGCAAGTGCTTTGCGGAAAATCGAAAGCGGGGAAAGGTCATGCTTGCTCTCTACCTCTACTGAGTAATCGGCAAACCAGGCCGGCTGTGGAAGATGCGCTCCCCCAGTACCAAATCCGAATGATGTGCCCAATGAACTCCATGGCAATGGCACGCGACAACCATCGCGACCAACATCTGCTTTGAGGTTGCGAAGATACTGCGGATCTTGAATCTGATCTTCTGGGATACCAATGACTTCATGGAGACCTAGTTCTTCACCTTGGTAGATGTATGTACAACCCGGCAGCGCCATGATCAACATCGAACCGGCGAGAGCTGCCCGAATGCCTCCGTTAATATCAAGTGGATGAGTGGTTCCACCTGAGTTCTTCCAGCGAATCCGATCAACGGTGGGAAGCAGGCCGTACTTAGTTGCGGGGCGCATCTGGTCATGGTTATTGAGACACCAGGTAGTAGAAGACCCGCTGACACGTGAATGCTTAATAGATGTATCGATCACTTGCTTGTAATCAGTAGCAGAGAAGTATGCCTCAAGCATGTCGAAGTTAAAGGCTTGGCCAAGTTCTTCCGGACTGGAGTAAAGCGCCAAACGTTCAGGGCGAACATATGCCTCGGCAACTGCAACGCGTGGTGGGTCGTATTCATTAAAGAGTTTGCGCCAGGTCTTAAAGACTTCGTGAACTTCATTGCGATCAAAAAGAACATCATCGCCTGTCAGCGGATTATTCATGCCTGGGTAAGTTGGTTGACTGCGAAGTGGCTCGGATAAATCTTTCTTCATACCTGCGGCTACATCGATGCGGAATCCATCCACACCGCGATCGGCCCAGAATCGCAACGTGGTGAGGAAATCTTCTTCTACCTCAGGGTTATCCCAGTTGAAATCCGGCTGTTCTGGAGCGAAGAGGTGGCAGTACCACTGGTTATGTTTTCCGCCTTGCGTGGATTCATGACTCCAAGCACTTGGTGCAAAGTGCGACGGCCAATCACTTGGAGGTAATTCACCATTAGCGCCCTTGCCATCTCGAAAGATATAGCGATTGCGCGCAGCAGAGCCTGGCTCAGATGCGATCGCTTCTTTAAACCATTCATGTCGATTCGATGAGTGATTAGGAACGATATCGACGAAGACTCGGATTCCTGCGTCGTGGAGTTTGGAGAGCATCTCATCAAAGTCAGCCAGCGTTCCCAGTTTGGGATCGACGTCGCGATAATCATCAACGTCATACCCACCATCTGCAAGTGCTGATGGATAGAAAGGCGATAGCCAGACTGCATCGATGCTGAGCGATGAGAGGTAATCAATCTGCGAGGTGATTCCCTTGATATCACCAATTCCATCTCCGTTGGAGTCCTTAAAGGAGCGGGGGTAGATCTGGTAAATGGCAGCTTGGCGCCACCAATTCTTATCAAGTGAGAGTGCCATGACCCGATTGTAGCGACGGCATCACTTAAGAAAAGTTTAAATATCCCACCAGATTGTTGCTAATTTTCTGATTGCAACCTTTGGTTGATCTCTGAGAAACTCGAGGACTTCACCTTCACGAGATGCAGGTAGGCAGAGTCGAATTCTCGAAAAATGGGCTTGCGACGCAAGATCGGCTTCAGACCTCATACTGCCCTCCCAAAGCTCTAGGTGCGCCTCGATTCCCAACTCTTCTAAGATGCACATTACATCTGATGGGGTTGGATCGCTCGGACGATCCAAGTTCCAAAAGCGCTTCCAGAGCGGTGCGGCAGTGGTCAATGGATGCATTTGTGGCATTTCGATGACTACCCGTTTGCGAGCATGACGATTCATTGCCAAAATGAAATCTTCGATTTCTGGAACGTTATATACGACATGGTGCGCAGCAACTACATCCGCAACTGGAACCTGTGCTTCTAGCGCTGGCCAAAATCCTTCGAAGATTTCTGATCTAACATTTCTCTGCCTCGCATTCTCGGAAAACATCTCCAGCATCTCGGCCTGATGATCCACGCCAATTACCTGGCTTGCCGGAGGTGTCACAGCGAATGCAGCGATTCCTCCGCCACAACCGATATCTAGGATTGAACCACCTTGAGGAATTGATTCTCGAGCCCTTTGATGCGAAATGGAATCTTCAATTTCGGAGGGAATTTGAAACATTACAGGTGGGTGGATCCAAGGACTTTCAGGAGCCTGTCGCAGAATGTCGCTTGGAATCGACCAGGCGGCAAGGGACTTGCGCCACTTGTCACCTGCAATTGTCTCCATCATTTACCGGGTAGCCATGAAGAGAGATCGCTATCGCAGTTGCAACGTTGATCTGCAGAAAATGGAGCAAGCGCCTCTTCAATATGCTGCCCGCATCCAGACCAAGTTGCCTTTCCACATTTATCGCACCGTACTGCGCTACACATTCTCAGGACTTCTTTCCGAATAACCGTGAAAGCAAACCAGGCTCTTTAGGGTCGTTTTGATGTCCCTGGCACTGCTGAGATTTTGGGATGCCCTTCATGACCTGGGCAACATGCTGGCCACACCCAGACCAAGATGCTTTTCCGCACTTACGACAAGTTGTTCTGCTACACATTATCTCTTCCTCTTCTCTGTATCTCTGATTTGTATTTCTATCTTTTTAAACATTCACTTTTTAGCTGGTGAGTTGCTCCAAGTTAGGTAACCGCCATCGAGATTGGCGGCATCGTATCCGAGCTCGATGAGCAATCTTGTTGCCGCATGTCCTCGTTGGCCAACCTGACAAGTCACAAGAATTTTGCCCGATGGAATCTCATACGTACGCTCTCGAATTTCATCAATAGGAATATTTATCGCTCGAGGAATGGATCCTTGGGAAAATTCAGCTTGCGTGCGAACATCAAGTATTGAATATCCTTGTGCGACCTTCTCAGCAACTTCGCTCCACTGAATAGTCGGAGTTAGTCCGGAAAGAACGTTCTCAGATATGTAACCGAGCATATTTACGGCATCCTTGGCAGATCCAAATGGAGGCGCATAAGCTAATTCAAGGTCTGCTAATTCAGGGGCCGTAATTCCACCACGCATCGCAGTCGCGATAACATCGATTCGCTTATCTACTCCATCTCTTCCGACTCCCTGGACTCCTAGAATGCGGTTAGTCTGCGGATCAACAAGTAGCTTCAGCGCCATCGCCTTCGCGCCGGGGTAATAACCAGCGTGAGAGGCGGGGTGGCTATGAATGGCGAGGAAAGGCATTTCATTTTGGGTGAGCTTCTTCTCATTCCAACCTGAAGTGGCAACAGTTAAGTCGAATACTTTAACAATTGCAGTACCTTGTGCCTCGACCGGACGAGTAGCTTTCCCTGAAATGTGGTCAGCGATGACTCGACCGTGACGATTGGCAATATTGGCTAATGGCACCAACGATGCGTTGTGATCTAGGGCATCGACTTTTTCAACAGCATCACCGACCGCATAGATGCTTGGGTCGCTCGTACGATAGTACTGATCAACCTTAACGCCGCCGCGAGTTCCAATCTCCAATCCAGCATCTTTAGCCAAGGCAATTTCAGGTCGAACACCGATGGCCATAACAACCAGATCTGCCTTGATTTCTAATCCGTTAGAGAGGGTAACTGCGTCATCTTGAATTGAAGCAAGGGCAGAGCCCAAGTGGAGCTCAACGCCATGTTTCGTCATCTCTTGATGGACAAGTGATGCCAGCTCTGGATCCAGTGGCATCAAAACTTGATCTTGAGCTTCAACCAGTGAGGTGGATATCCCGCGATGCACTAAATTTTCAGCCATCTCCACTCCGATAAAGCCTCCACCGACTACGACTGCACTGGCAGGCCTCAACGTCGCCCTCTGAAATAGTTCCTTCACATCTTCCACATTGCGCAGCGATAGGGAGCGATCAATGCCAGGGATATTTGGACGAATTGGAGCAGCACCTGGACTAAGGACCACGTAGTCGTATGAAAGTGAATAATCTCGATCATTCACGATATCGCGTACGACCACTTCCTTATTCTCACGGTCAATTTTCAGCACTTCACTATGCACTCTGACATCAAGTCGGAATCGCTTGAAAAGGCTCTCTGGAGTTTGAAGAAGAAGAGATTCCTCCCTTTCGATAACCCCACCTATAAAATAGGGAAGTCCACAGTTGGCATATGAGACATATCCGCTCTTCTCTAAAACAATAATTTCGGCCGATTCATCAAGTCGACGCATTCGAGCTGCGAAAGACATTCCACCAGCAACTCCACCGATCACTACAATTTTCTTCACGTTACGCCAAACTAAGGAAGAGTTTTTGGAGCTTTTCAGAAACCTCTTTTTGATTGCTCTTGCCTTCGATAATGCACTCTTCGAGGCTCGCTGAGATCAAAGTAAATGCAGCAGTATTCACCGCTTTAGCTACTGCTGACATCTGGTGCACGATTTCATCGCAATTTCGACCCTCTTCTAACATTCGTGACACCGCTCCAAGCTGACCTTGAGCCCTGTTGATACGAGCCACAAGTGCAGCGGTCACTTCATTGCTTTGAAGGATATGTGTTGGTTCTAACTTTTTTGCCATGATTATTTTTTCTCCATAGGGTGATGACCTTTGCGGATCATTTTGACCATCTTTAGATTTATCGCGCAAAAGCGGAATACCTGTAGAAAGATGCTGTTGCGTTGCTTTAGGGTCTTGGCTGTAGGTAGCGGTGCTCGCATAATGCTTTCGTTTGGATTTTCCATTTCTTCCCCTTATTCCGGAATCAAGAACCAGCCGAAGCGGGCCTTGGCCTTGTAGATGAACATGTAATGAAGGAGCAATTTGATCCAATGGCCGGCAAGTCCAATTTCGCCATACGTGTCATCCAGGCTACGACCGGTGTTGGGATATCGAACATAATCTGGAACAACGGGGTACATAGTCATGGATGCAGCAGAACCGCGCTTCATGCCAGAGCCTGCAGATGCCACGCATGCAGCGCCCATGTCAGACATTGAGGCGGAGGCAACTTCTGCTTTCGAACCAGATTTTATGAGTTCGCGAATGCTGATGATTGCAGTCTTGCCCATGATTCCAGAAGGCATGCCAGTCCGTGGGGGCGATGGCGCAATAAGTGTCCCATTGGGAGATTTACGAGGCTTCGAAATCTGATGCGGCGGCGCAAATGCAATACCTACCGCAAATACATTCGGGTAAATTGGATTTCGATAGGTCTTTGGCCAATCTGAGGCCAACCACTCTTCATATGGCTTACCCGAGTAATCGGCATCTACTTTCATAAAGCCCGACGGTGCAAAAATTTGGTCTGAAATATCTTTGCCCGATTTATCAAAGGCCTTGAGGTCCACTCCTCTAAATGGTGGGAGTAGCATGGCAAAATCGAACTTGAGTACATCTTTCGTGCCATCCACCAGCTCATAATGGACTTCGCCTGGCTCAACTTTTTCCACGTGAGCCCCCAGAATTGCATGGATATTTCGTTCCCGAAATAGAGATTCAGTCCACATCTTTGATGAGGTCTGGAAACCTTGCTGAGAGAAGACCATTCCGCCCACACCAAAGTCACCTAGCTCATATTCATTTGTAATGTAGGTAATGTCAGCGAGGTCGCGTACGCCAGCCGCTCGCACTTCATGTTCCACATTGAAGGCATATTCAAAAGCAGCGCCTTCGCAAGTACAGGTGCCATGACCAACGCCTACAGCAATTGCTTGCCGCTTACCCGTTTTCATCACTGCTATAACATCTTGCAGGGATTTGGCTGCTTCTATGGCATGCCCATAGGTGCATACCGAGACGGTATGGCCGTCAGGTCCCAAGCCTGGTGTCGCAGCAAAATTCAACTTCGGTCCGGTGGCGTTTACTAAATAGTCATACTCAAGCTTTGCAATCTCGCCATTGCGAGCTGAATCGGTGTATTTAACCGTAACAAATGCGGATGGAGTGGCCGAATCGCCTTCTGGATGAATTTCCTGAGCGAGTGCCTGATGAAAGGTGATGCCCTTCCGTTTGTAAACCGGCGCCAACGGGAATGTCACTTGATCGGCGCTCATTTTTCCAACGCCCACCCAGATATTCGATGGGATCCAGTTGTACTTGGAGTTGGGTGAAATCACGATAATTTCATTTCCCTTGCCCAACATGCGCTTAGCGTGAAGTGCCGCAGTATGACCTGCTACGCCTGCGCCAAGAATTACCACTCGTGCCATTTTCAACCTCCGTTGGTCGTATACCCCTGAGGGTATACCCCCTGGGGTATCAGCGCAAGGGCGGAATCAGATTATTTCTGACCAGAATGGATATATCCCCAGACAGAGAAGTCCTCGAGGTCAGGGAAGGCAAAGCCGCCTTGCTTCAGAGCGATCGCAATATGAATCCGATGCTCAACCGCATGAATAATTGCCTGCGAGAGAACTGTCGAACGCATGACGGTAAAATCCTTGCCATGCTCGGAATAGGTCACTTCGCCATCCTCGCGCCCACCTTCGCTGATCAAGAACGCGTTGATCTCTTTCCAGGTCTCCCCTAGGCCGCGGATCTCATCAATAGATTCCGGCTCTTGAGTAAAGCGTTGTGGTTGGCCAAGTTCGTAGGCATACCAATCGGCAGAGGCAATTAAGTGGAAGAGATTGGAGTAAGCCGGCCATTCGCCCTCGCCGACTTTTGATCGCCAAGCCTCATCGGGAAGTTCCAACATGGTGTTGAAGAGCTTCTCATCGGCCCACGCCATCTGCTTCAAAGATTTTTCGATTGAAATCATGGGAAAACTATAGACCTGAAGGTTTGCTCTACTAATTATTTCCGCTGACACTTGGGACAGTAATGCGAGGAGCGATTGGCAAACTTAATTCGCCGAATGAGCGTTCCGCAGCGGGGGCATGGCTCCCCTTCTTGGCCATAGGCATTGAGCGAAATATCAAAGTAGCCGCTTTCGCCATTGACGTTGATGTAAAGCTCATCAAAAGAAGTGCCGCCCACCTCAATCGCTTTAGCCATGACTTCTTTCGCGGAGTCCAGCACACGCGAAATATCTTTTGCTTTCATATCTGATGCGACCTTCTCTGGGTGCACTTTCGCTAGCCAGAGTGATTCGTCGGCGTAAATGTTGCCGATTCCTGCAACAATGTTTTGATTGAGGATGGCGGTCTTAATAGAAACTTTCCTTCGGCGAATATTTTCTACGACTGCCGATTGATCGTATGACTCCTCAAACGGATCAGCTTCAATCGCCTGGACGCAGGTGGGAATTCCACCGATGGTTTCCTCGACCGAAACCCAACCAAAAGTGCGCTGGTCATTGAAGTGAAGTTCAGTGCTCTTAAAGCCTTTGCGAAGCCGAAACGAAACCCGGGTGTGCCGTAGATCAGTGGGGTTAACTAGGAATTGTCCGGACATTCCCAAATGCGCTGCCAGGACGAGCGGCCGATCGAGAACGAACCAGAGGAACTTTCCACGGCGCCGAATATCAAGAATCTTCGCACCTTCAACCGCGCTTAAACCCGCAATACTTTTAGGACTCAACCCTCTGGGATGCAACTGCCGTGCTTGCACGATGGTGCGACCGACGGCGTGTGT
>CAIQXR010000199.1 GCA_903875815.1 uncultured Actinomycetes bacterium | reverse complement strand
CGCCAAAAAAGCCGCTCCCATTAAAAAGGTTGCTGCCAAGAAGGTGGCCGCTAAGAAAGCTGCTCCTGCGAAGAAAGCTGCGTCAGCTAAGAAGGCAGTTCCTGCAAAGAAAGTCGTTACCAAGAAAGCCGCTCCTGCTAAGAAGGCTGCGCCTACTCGCTCCCCAAATATCGTTAAGCCAACTCTTGCCAAGAGCGCGAAGAAGGCGCCAGGCAAGCCATTTCCGGCAAAACTTCAGAGCACCACAACAGGTGACTCCACCACTATTACCGTAACCCCGCATGAAGTGAGCGCTGGTCCAGAAGTTGTTGTCGAAGAGCGCCGCTTAGTAATGCCACCCCCACCCCGTCCCAACAAGACGATGAAGAAGGGCGCTGGTCTCAAGCCCATTAAGGCAGCACCAGCACCACATGTCGTTGAAGAAGGCGCAGAAAGTTGGAGCGCCGCCGAAGTGAAGGCGCTTCGCACTGAATTGAGTAAAGATCTCACCCGCTTGCAGGCGGAATTGGCGAAGGTGGAGGCTGAGATGGAAGATCTCATCTCTGCTGCTGGCGTGGGCGCCGGCGATGATCAAGCCGATGCCGGCACCAAGACTTTTGAGCGCGAACACGAGATGTCGCTTGTCTATAACGCACGTGACATGGTTTTGCAGACTGAGCGCGCGCTCGAGCGAATCGATAATAAGAGTTATGGTCGCTGCGAAGAGTGTGGCAATTCCATTGGAAAAGCTCGTCTCCAAGTCTTCCCGCGCGCAACCCTGTGTATGGTCTGTAAGCAAAAGGAAGAGCGTCGTTAATACGAGTTCCACTTCATTTTCTCGCACGGCGTTTCGGCGTCGGATTGCGCTCGCAGCCTTCCTTGTTTTTCTGATTGATAGTGCTTCCAAGAATTGGGCGCTATCTTCCTTAGGTGATGGCCATGTTGATCACATTCTTCGGAATTTCCTTGAATTGCAATTGACCACCAACTCTGGCGCCGCTTTCAATTTAGCAACCAGCAAGACTTACTTCCTTACCTCGTTCTCTTCCTTCGCACTTCTCGCGCTCTTTCTGCTTGCGCGGCGGATCGCAGAGGCGAACGGTAAGGGCTGGGCTTTGCCACTAGGCTTAGCGATAGGTGGAGTTATGGGAAATCTCAACGATCGAATTTTTCGTTCGCCAGGAATTTTTCACGGCTCGGTAATTGATTGGATCCGTCTGCCACATTGGCCGACATTTAATATTGCTGATTCATCACTCGTCATCGCCGCCCTGTGGACGCTCTACTTAGTAAGCAGAGGGAAGATTCCTTGGGTGGCTGAACGAGATGAGAGTGAATCCGGTAGAGATAACGGGGCGAAGAGTTGAGCGAGAACGAGCAGCACGGACGCGAAAGTCGTCTCGTCGCCATTCCTGATGGTTTGGACAATGAGCGCATCGACGCTGCACTTTCCCGCATTTTAGGATTTTCTCGGGCAGCCATTGTGGCTCTCATAGAAGAGGGTGCAGTCACCAAAAATGGCAAAGCACTAGGCAAGTCTGATCGCGTTCAAGCTGGACATTATGTAGAAGTGCTCATGCCGGGCGTTAAGAGCGCGCCATCACTTGAACCGACACCAGTCGAAGGTTTGCGCGTTGTCTATGACGATAACGATGTGATCGTCATTGATAAGCCAGTGGGAATTGCCGCTCACCCCAGCCCCGGCTGGAAAGGCGCCACAGTCATTGGCGCAATCGTTGCTGCTGGATATCAGGTCGCCACAAGTGGCGCAGCCGAGCGACAAGGAATTGTGCATCGACTCGATGTCGGCACAACCGGGCTGATGGTCGTTGCTAAAAATGAAGAGTCCTACAGTGATTTGAAACAGCAATTCCGCGATCGCACTGTTCATAAGGTGTACCACGCCATGGTTCAGGGACATATGGATCCCACCGAAGGAACAATCGATGCCCCCATCGATCGCCATCCGCGTGAAGATTATCGATTTGCCGTTGTGGCAGATGGCAAGCCCAGCATTACGCATTACACCGCGTTGGAATTTTTCCCATCTGTCTCACTTCTTGAAATTGAACTTGAGACAGGACGAACGCATCAGATCCGCGTTCACTTCTCTGCGCTGCGCCACCCACTCGTTGGGGATATGACCTACGGCGCCGACCACACCATCGCTGAGCGACTCAATATCGCGCGTCCGTGGCTCCATGCTCGCACGCTCTCGTTTCGCCATCCCGGTTCGGGGGAGACGGTGAGTTTCCACTCCGATTACCCCGCGGATCTCAAAGCCTCGCTCGACATCTTGGCTCAAGCAACGCCTCGCAATTGATCCAGTAGTAATCTTCCGAAAATGTCCGCCACCTCAAACTCTGGGTCACAGGATGGTTTTGTCCACCTCCATGTGCATACCGAGTACTCGATGCTCGATGGTGCGGCGCGCGTAGATGAGTTAGTAAACGAGGTCGCTCGCCAGGAGATGCCAGCGATTGCAATTACTGATCATGGAAATGTCTTTGGCGCCTTTGATTTCAATCGGAAAGCGATCAAAGCCGGCGTCAAACCAATTATTGGTATTGAAGCGTATGTCGCTCCGGAATCTCGATTCACTAAGAGTCGAGTGAAGTGGGGCGATGGCGGCGAAGATGATGTCTCCGGCGGCGGTGCTTATACCCACATGACCTTATTGGCAGAGAACAATGATGGCCTCGGCAATCTCTTCCGCTTAGCATCACTGGCTTCACTGGAAGGTTATTACTACAAGCCGCGTATGGATCGCGAATTGCTCTCGCAATACTCCAAGGGCATTATCGCTACGACCGGCTGCCCTGGTGGCGAAATTCAAACTCGTATCCGCATGGGCGCCTATAAAGAGGCGAAGCGCGCAGCCGGTGAATTACGAGATATTTTTGGTAAAGAGAATTTCTTCCTCGAAGTGATGGACCATGGCATCGATATTGAAAATCGAGTCAAGGCCGATCTCCTCAAGCTCGGCAAAGAGTTAGGTCTGCCGCTCCTTGCGACCAACGATCTTCACTACACCAAGCATGAAGATGCCAGCGCTCACGAAGCTTTGCTCTGCGTTCAGTCCGGCTCAACTCTGGCCGACCCGAAGCGTTTTAAATTCGATAACGACGAGTTCTATCTCAAGAGCGCTGCTCAAATGCGCGAACTCTTTAAAGATATTCCTGAGAGCTGCGATAACACCTTACTTATTGCAGAGCGTTGCAACATTACGATGCGCGAAGACGATGACCTTATGCCGCGCTTTGCTGTCCCCAAGGGCGAGACCGAAGATTCGTGGCTTCGCAAATTGGCCACTGATGGCTTGTTGGCGCGCATGGGCGGATCGCTGACTCCTGAGTATCAAGCGCGGCTGGATTACGAATTAGAAGTCATGATCAAGATGGGCTTCCCAGGTTACTTCCTCGTTGTGGCCGACCTCTGCGATCACGCTCGCCAAGTCGGCATTCGCGTTGGACCCGGGCGTGGGTCAGCTGCTGGTTCGATCGTCTCGTATGCACTGGGAATTACTGCGCTCGATCCTATCAAACACGGACTCTTGTTTGAGCGCTTCCTCAATCCAGAACGTATTTCGATGCCCGATATCGATCTCGACTTCGATGAACGTCGTCGCTCCGAGATGATTGCTTACGCAACTCAGAAATATGGCGAAGACCGAGTTGCCCAGATCATTACTTACGGAACCATTAAATCGAAGCAAGCGCTGAAAGACTCGACCCGCGTGCTTGGCTATCCATATTCAGTAGGAGAGCGGTTGACCAAAGCGCTTCCGCCCGCTGTCATGGGTAAAGATATTTCACTCGGTGGTGTTTTTGATCCCGAAGATTCTCGCTATGGCGAGGCAGGTGAGTTCCGTAGTATTTATGAGAGCGATGTCGATGCTCGTCGCGTTGTCGATACCGCTCGGGGTCTTGAAGGT
>CAIQXR010000198.1 GCA_903875815.1 uncultured Actinomycetes bacterium | reverse complement strand
GTAAAGAAGGTAGCGAAGAAAGCTCCTGCCAAGAAAGCAGCAGCGAAGAAAGTTGCCAAGAAGTCAGCAGCCCCGGTTGCAACAATTGTTACAACACCAGCTGTAGTGCCAGCAACAACGCCTGCTGCAAAGGCTGCTCCTAAGTCATCGTCAGTCCCCGCGGCGGCATCAAAGAAGAGCGGTTCAAATAACCGTGTTCTCTTTGCAGTAATCCTCGGCATCGTGCTTCTTGCACTCGTTGTCGTGTCCCGCAATTCATCGACAACGAAGAGCACATCAACACCAGCAGCGAGCGCCTCAGCGACTCCATCTGCATCAGCACAAGCCACGCCTGCTGCTGCATCAGCTGGCCATGAAGCCCCAGAAAATATTGTTGCTCACTACACCGCCAAAGGTGCCACCATTAAGTGGACCGCACCAATGGCAGTATCAGGATTGACCAATTTCAATGTGGAAGTTAGCTCAAATGGCGGAGCATGGAAATTGATCTCTACCGTTCCAGCTTCACAGCTCTCGTTGGATGTTACCAAGACCGATACAAAGGGCTACGTTTCATTCCGCATCTCATCCGTCTATAAGGATGGAACAGTTGTTGCCGGAAAAGTCTTTGGACTTCCTGGTCAATTCGCTTAATAAGTAACTTAATTAAAAAGCCTCACTCTACGGAGTGGGGCTTTTTCCATTGAGTGCATCAACGATTGCTGCGGTGTAAACATCTCCACCTAAGCTTACGAGGTGCACACCATCGGGTGTGAAAAATTCTGGATGGTTAGTGGAAATTGCCGCCCAATCAACAAGTGTTACTTGGGGATAGCGAGATGCGACTTCGCGAATAATTCGATTGTTATCTGCTTTCCAGACTCGCGGAACTGCGGTATTGACCAGAATAATCTTTGGCTGGTTCCTGAGCAGATCCAATAACGTCACCACTGAATCTTGCGTTAAATGGTTATTGTTTCCGAGATCAAGCACCACAGTTGCATGGGGAACTTGCGGCTGATCGGCACGGACAACATCAGTAAGTTCTTGAATTTGACGGCCCACTCGAGCGTTGACCAAGGCGATGGGGAATTTCGCAGCTAACTTATCTTTCACGCCTAAAATGATGGAATCGCCAGTAACCCAGAGCCCTTGGGATTGGATTGATGAGTTTGTCGCGGGCGCAGTAACTAAGGACATGGCTTGGTGAAGTGCCTTGCTGTCGTGATGGGATTCGTAGATCGCGGCTGCACTGGCGCTTGAAGTACCAGCCACCACCATGACAATCGCAAGCAGAATGGCCCGCTTCTCCTGAATTTGCGAGTCCTTGCTTCGGTATTTCATGCCACGGAACCAGCGAGCTACCGCGCCACTGCGCACCGGTATTTCTACATAACGCAACGAGATATCAGCCATGGCAAGCACGAGCAATACCCGAGCAATATCCAGTGCCCACGGAGCACCAGCAATGTCGGCTGACGGGCGAGTGATTTGGAAGATAACCCAGTGCCATAAGTAAATGCCATAGGAGCGTTCGCCGATCCACGTCAGAGTTCGACTGCGCATAAGCGGTGCAAAGCGAGAGGCGGGATGGACGAGAGAGGTAAGAGTGGCACAGCCGCAGAGCGCTGCGAGTGGGAAGGCAATTCGATAGAGAGTGGCATTACTTTCACTGATGAAGAAGAAAGAGGTCAGGAGACCAAAGAAACCGATGACGCCGATGCCATCGACAAAATCTTGGGCTCGATCAGAAATCTCACTCTTCAAATTCTGAGGAATCCAGAAAACGGCGAGCGAAGATCCTAGGAAGAGTCCGATCGAGTGGGTATCGGTACCGAAGTAAATATGGCTGATTTGCATGGCAACTGCGGAATCAATGCGAATGGAGTTAAGGAAGAGTGCGAGCCCAGAACTCAGACCAATAAAGAGCGCGACCCGTGCGACAACCCGTTTTCCAAAATATTTCCAAATGACAACAAGAACCAGCGGCCATAACAAGTAGTACTGACTTTCCACAGCCAGCGACCAGGTATGTTGCAAGAGGGGAGGTCTTCCCACCGTTTGAAAATAATCTTGATGTAGTGCAACTAATCGCCAGTTGTTCATTCCAGTAATAGTGAAGGGAATATCTTGGAGAAAACGAGCGATGGCATCTGGTGCGAAGAATGCGATCAGGATGGTGCTGGTAGCAATCAGGAAGAGCAGGCCGGGGAGAAGCCGTCGGGCTCGACCAGCATAAAAGCCACGTAGATCCAGACCATTGGAGGTTTCGATATTGTCGAGCAAGAGTCGAGTGATGACATAACCGGAAATAACGAAGAAGAGATCAACGCCGAGGAAGCCACCAGGAATCCATGAAAACCCCAAGTGGTAAAGCAAGACCGCGATGACTGCAATAGCGCGCAGTCCGTCAATCGAGCGGATATGTCGCGTTGGACGCGAGAGCATTACTTGCGCTTAGTTGTGGGGCGTGACTTAACGCTCTTCTTCACTGACTTTTCGGTCTTAACGCTTCTGGCAGGTTTGCGGGGTGCACTTCGCTTCACTGCAGCAGGAACTTCTGGAACATCTAACTCGTCGTCGCCATTAGCAGAGTTTGCTGCGCTGAGATCGCGATCAAAGGCACGAGCACGTGGGCGGTTATCTGCGGTGAGGTTATTTTCGATCGCATTCTGCAAGCCAGTGAGCTTTTCAAAAGCACCTTGGAGGCGAGCGCGAGATTGGCCAATTGCTTGCTCAGCAGCTGAAAGTGATTGAACTTGAATGCGATAGAGGCGATCGGCTTCTGTGATCGCTGTGCCAAGCCAGGTGCGATAGTGGGCAATCTCAGAGGTGGCATCAGTGATGATGCGCTCTGCTTCGCGCTTTGCTGAAGATAAGAGTGCGCCAGCTTCGCGCTTCTTGCTCTCTACCAATGAGGTGACATTGCGCTCTGCTTCAGCGCGGAGTTCCTGCGCTTCTGACTCTGCAGCTTCGAGATATTTACGTCCGCGTGACTCTGCGCCAGAGAGAATAGATTTTGCTTTGCTTTCAGCGCCTTCAAGGAGCGCCTTTGCACTCGATGTGCTCTCTTCCATGGCTTTCTTCGCTGTAGCGAGTGCCTTGGATTCACGAGACTGCGCAGTCTTGATCATCGACATGGCGGTCTCGGTTGCGAGAACTTCAAACTCTTCTTTGGTGAGGCCAGTGATGTCGCGACGAGAGCGGAGTTCAGCAATCTGGGCTTCCAACTGACGGATGCGTTCAACAGCATTAGCGCTTGGCGCAGCCTGCTCTTCTTCGCCCTTATAGCCAACCCATGAGAGGAAATTCTTCTCGCTCATCTTTACTCCTCGAATCCATCCATCTGAGATTTCGGCCGAATTCGGCCAGATGCGCATTCTATGGGCGAGGCGGGATAGGCGGAAAGTCGGCTATTTATTACGCACAAGCGGTGGGGTCAGACGGGTGACCAGATTCCAGCACAGTCCAGCAGGTTCAAACAGGGTCCAAAAGGAATTGGGACTTACTCCACCCAATCCAAGGTCCGAGTCAACGCCTTCTTCCAGAGCTCATATCCTGTTGAAGGAAGGGTGGAATTGAGATCGGGTTTCCATCGCATCGACTCTTGCCATTGCGCAGTGAGCTCTGCCTTTCCAGCCCAGAAGCCCACCGCTAATCCGGCGGCATAAGCAGCGCCGAGCGCAGTTGTCTCTTTGATGACGGGGCGCGAAATATCGATTCCCAAAATATCTGATTGCATCTGCATGCAGAGATTATTGGCAGTGATACCGCCATCCACGCGCATGGTGGTGAGTGCAACACCAGTCTCCGATGCCATCGCATCGATCACATCACGAGTTTGATAACAGATGGCTTCGAGAGCGGCTCGGGCGAGGTGCGCCTTTGTGGCTGCTCGGGTGAGACCGACGATCGCACCACGAGCATCGCTACGCCAATGAGGGGCGAAGAGTCCGGAGAATGCAGGAACAAAATAGATGCCACCGTTGTCCGGGACAGATCCCGCCAAGTTTTCAATTTCGGATGCCTGGGAAATGATGCCCAGTTGATCGCGAAGCCATTGAATCGCAGAACCCGTTACTGCAACTGAGCCTTCCAGTGCGTAATGCGCTGGCTCGTCACCAAATTTAAAACAGACAGTCGTAAGAAGGCCGTGCTCCGAACGAGCGATCGAGGTACCGGTATTGATAAGCGCAAAATTGCCCGTGCCATAGGTTGTTTTGCTATCGCCACGCTCGAAACAGACTTGCCCCACCATCGCTGCTTGCTGATCACCCAAAATTGCTGCAATTGGCACCTTGCTTCCCAGTGGACCGGCCGGGTCGGTGTAACCATAGATTTCCGAAGAGCTTTTAATTGTTGCAAGGGCGCTTTGCGGAATACGGAAGAGCTCTGTTAATCGATCATCCCATTGGAGTGACTCCAGATCCATGAGCAGAGTTCGGCTGGCATTGGTCACATCTGTCGCGTGAAGACCGCCGCGAATTCCGCCAGAGAGATTCCACAAAATCCACGAGTCCACTGTTCCCAAGCGAAGATTTCCTGCTTCTGCGGCTGCCTGTACTGCAGGAGAATTTTCGATCAGCCAACGCATCTTGCTGCCAGAGAAATAGGGGGCGATAGTGAGGCCACTGGTATGAGTGATGTAACTC
>CAIQXR010000197.1 GCA_903875815.1 uncultured Actinomycetes bacterium | reverse complement strand
CGGACGTTCTTCTGCAAGCACTTTACGAATTGCATCTTCCACAGCTTTGTCGGCATCAGTAACAGGTGTGAGATCGGGCTTGGTCTCCACGACCAGATCATGGGCTTGATAGCGAGCCAAGGAGATCGAATCAGCGAGGTCGGCTAATCGATGTGCGAGTGCGAGATCAGCAGCCAAATCGCGTTGGGAGGTCATGAATTAAGTTTACTTGGTCAATTCGGTTGCTCGGGCAGCTAATACTTAAAGCCGAAAGTGGCTAATTCCGTAGGGATAATATCTGCGGCTCAGAAAACGCAATTCAAAGTCAGGCTTTAAGTAACCGGCGCAGACTCTCCAACCGAGACTTGTTGTCGTCGGTGAAATTTGGCCAATTATTCAGGGCGCACGCCTCTTCATTATGTGAGCAATTCTTGGGGCAATGCTCTAACGCCTCAGAAAACTCACCGAAGGCACTGACGACGCGACTACTATCCACGTGGGCCACTCCAAAGGAGCGAACGCCCGGTGTATCAATGATCCAACCATCGCCGGCATTGAGTCGAAGGGCCAGCGCGCTTGATGAAGTATGACGACCACGACCGGTTGCTTCATTCACACTTCCGGTAGCGCGATCAGCGCTCTCCACGAGTGCATTTACTAATGTGGACTTTCCTACACCAGAGTGACCGAGGAGAACAGTCGTTTTTCCAGCAAGCACTTCACGGATGGGTGCTAGGTCGGCTCCGCGCTCGGTTTCGATCACTTGAATATCGAGATCGGCATAGGACTGCAAGAATTCTTTAGCATCAGCAAGATCCCGCTTGGTCAAAATAATGATGGGGCGAATGCGTTGGTCGTATGCCACCACCAGTGCGCGATCGACGAAGCCATGACGTGGTTCAGGATTTGCTGCTGCCATCACGATTGCCATCTGATCGACGTTGGCCACGATCATGCGTTCAAAGTTAGCGCCATCATCGACGGTGCGAGTCAGCGCGTTGCGTCGAGGCTGGACCGAAACAATGCGCGCCAGAGATCCTTCATCGCCGCTGGTGTCGCCAACGATTCCGACCATATCGCCCACGACCACAGATTTCTTACCAAGCTCACGCGCTTTCATGGCGGTAATTTCAAGTTGTGGCGTATCTATGGGAGCGCCATGTTCATCTATGCGCACACATGTGGTGCGGCCGCGATCCACGGCAATAACTAAGGCTTGATCAGCGTTGGAGTAATCGGGGCGATCTTTGGTGCGCGGGCGAGTACTGCGAGGCGGACGGATGCGAACATCGTCTTCGTCGTAAGTACGTGGCGCCAAGAGTTAGTTGCTGCCCGTCAAAAGCTTTGCCCAAGCGCCAGGAAAATCTGGCAGGGTCTTTTGGGTGGTGGCGATGTTCTCCACTTGAATTCCTTGAACAACAAGGCCAAGTTGCGCGCCGGCTGTTGCAAGGCGATGGTCTTCATAAGAATGGAATATTCCAGCGTGCAAAGGTGCAGGGGAGATATGAAGCGCGCTCTCCTCTTCATCGACATCTCCGCCAAGTGCATTAATTTCAGCGGCTAGCGCAGCAAGACGATCGGTCTCATGAAGTCGCAAGTGGCCTATGCCGCGAAGCGAGGATGGTGAATCCGCAAGAGCGGCGACTGCTGCAATCGCGGGTGTTAACTCACCGACATCGTGCAAGTCGACATCAATTCCATGGATCACGCCCGTGCCGGTAATAGTGAGTCCTGCTGGTGTGAACTCCACCTGTGCGCCCATATCAGCAAATATCTTGCGCAATTGATCGCCGGGTTGAGTAGTCGAAGTTGGCCAATCTTTGATGGTGACGCTGCCACCACAGATCATTGCTGCTGACATAAATGGCGCTGCGTTAGAGAGATCAGGTTCGATGACGAGGTCGAGACCAGTTAATTTTCCTGGGTGAACGCTCCAGCGATGCACACCGGTGCGTGGATCGGTGACATCGACAGTAGCACCGAACTGGCGGAGCATCTGCACCGTCATTTCAATATGCGGCATCGATGGAAGAGATTCACCCACGTGAGTCACGGTGACTCCCTCTTCAGTGGCTGGGCCTACGAGCAAGAGCGCTGAAATGAATTGGCTCGAGGATGTGGCATCGATATCAATGGAGCCACCACGTAATTTGCCGTTGCCATTAAGCGTTAATGGAAGTGAGTAACGATTTCCATGTTCAATCGTGACGCCGAGATCTTCTAGCGCTGCAATAACCGGACCAAGTGGCCGTTCATGCGATCGTGGGTCGCCATCAAAATGAATGATGCCATTAGCGAGTGCCGCAACAGGTGGCAAGAAGCGCATGACAGTTCCAGCATTGCCGACATCAACAGATGCGGGGCCGTAGAACTTTCCTGGAGTTACTACTAAATCGCCACTGGCGAGCTCTTCGATACCGCAGCCAATAGCTTTAAGTCCTGCAATCATCAAGGCAGAGTCGCGCGAGTGCAACGGCTTGCGAAGAGTAGAAGGAGTCTCGGCCAGACTTGCGAGAATAAGCGCGCGATTGGTTACCGACTTAGATCCTGGAATTTCGATCGTTGCCTGAACAGGCTGCGCACCGCGATAGGGCGCGGGCCAGAGTTCGTGCGAAGCAACTGTCATGTCCCAAGTCTACGGCAGGTGAGATCTGCCTCTGGACGCTATTTCTTCGCGTAGCCTTACATCTATGTGCGGCCGCTTTGCTCTGACATCCATGCCAGGAGATCTGGTGGAGGAGTTCGTCATTACTGGTGGCTTTCATGGGGTGGAGCTGCCCACGGATTGGAATATCGCACCGACTAAAGAGATCTATGCGATTCGTGCCTCTGAATCTGGGCGAGAGCTCGTCAATCTTTCGTGGGGCTTGATCGCGCCATGGAGTAAAGATTCGACCGAAGCGCTGCGATCGCAATCGATGGCGATCAATGCTCGGACTGAGAGTGTGGATGAGAAGCCAACTTTCCGAAATGCTTTTCGCTCGCGCCGGTGTTTAGTTCCGGCAACGGGATATTACGAGTGGGCGACTGAGCTCGGGCAATATGAAAGTAAGCAGCCGTTTTATATCCGATCGGGTGCGACGTGGAAAGATAACCGAAGCGGGCAAGTGCGCCCCAAGTCATTGGCTTTTGCTGGAATCTTTGATCGATGGGT
>CAIQXR010000196.1 GCA_903875815.1 uncultured Actinomycetes bacterium | reverse complement strand
ACTACCAAAGTAGCAAGAGCCAGACGGGTTCGTTCGCCACCGCTAAGTACTTTGACGAACTTATGAACGTCATCGCCTTCAAAGAGGAAGGAGCCAAGAACTTGGCGCGCTTGCTGTTCGGAAATTTTCTCTCCTGCTGAGAGCATGTTCTCTAAGATCGTCCGTTCAAAGTCGAGTGACTCGTGCTCCTGGGTGTAATAACCAATTTTGAGTCCGTGGCCGGGTTCGATCTCACCGGTATCAGATTGATTAGCGCCGCCAAGAATGGAGAGCAGCGTTGTCTTACCAGCACCATTAAGCCCGAGAATGACCACGCGCGATGAACGATCGATGGCGAGATCGACATCGGTGAATACTTCGAGTGATCCATATGACTTGCTGAGGCCATGGGCCATAAGTGGTGTCTTGCCACACGGAGCCGGGGTAGGGAAGCGGAGTTTGGCGACTTTGTCGCTGCGACGGACTTCCTCCAGGCCGGAAAGTAATTGGTCGGCACGACGCAACATGCCTTGAGCAGCCTTTGCCTTAGAAGCTTTAGCGCGCATCTTCTCGCCCTGCTTGGCCAAGATTTCTGCCTTCTTCTCGGCGTTAGCGCGTTCCTTCTTACGACGATGTTCATCTTGCTCGCGCTGGAGGAGATATTTCTTCCAGCCCATGTTGTAAACATCGATAACGTTTCGATTGGCATCGATATAGAAAACTTTGTTGACGACGGTCTCGATTAAGGCAACATCGTGAGAGATGATCACGAGGCCGCCAGCGTATTTCGAAAGATATTCACGGAGCCAGTTGATGGATTCGGCATCCAAGTGGTTGGTGGGCTCATCGAGCAGAAGTGTTTCGGCGCCACTAAAGAGCAGGCGAGCGAGTTCGACGCGTCGACGCTGACCGCCGGAGAGCACGCCGATGGGTTCTTCAAAGAGACGCTCAGGTAAGCCAAGGTTGGTGGCAATAGATTCAGCTTCGGCCGATGCGCCATATCCGCCAGCGGCGCTAAATTCTGAATCGACGCGAGAGTAACGCTCCATCGCATTTTCGAGTTCTTCGGGGGTGGCAGTCGCCATGGCTTCTTCGGCTTTACGCATACGCACGACGATTTGATCAAGGCCGCGAGCTGAAAGGATTCGATTAATAACTGTCTCGTCTTGATCACCAGTGCGAGGATCCTGGGGGAGATAGCCGATCGTTCCCGTACGAGTGATCTGACCGCCTGCTGGGAGCGTCTCGCCCGCGAGTGCTTTGCAGAGGGTGGATTTACCGGCGCCATTGCGACCCACAAAGCCAATCCGATCGCCGCTATTGATGCGCACTGCCACATCCTTGACCAACAATCGGGCCCCGGCACGGAGTTCAACGCTCTGAGTAGCAATCACTGGCTGATTCTCTCATGAGAGTCAGTGAGCCACTAATCGAGGGATTAGGCGTACTATTTTGGAATTCACAACGAAGTGGAAGGCAATCATGAAGACCATTCTGGATGCGATTGGAAATACCCCGCTAATTAATATTGAGGGCATCTGGGTCAAAATGGAATACATGAACCCCTCCGGTTCGATCAAGGCGCGCATCGCTAAATACATGATCGAACGAGCCGAGCGCGAAGGTCTTCTTAAACCTGGCGACACAATCGTTGAAGCAAGTAGCGGTAATACCGGAAACGCAATGTCGATGGTCGCAGCCGTTAAGGGCTACAAAATGTTGGTGATCATGCCCGATGGTATGAGCCCAGAACGCACTGCCATCTCGGAAGCTTTT
>CAIQXR010000195.1 GCA_903875815.1 uncultured Actinomycetes bacterium | reverse complement strand
GTGCGCTCCACCACAGAAGCGCGGGCATCCAATTTCATCTGCACGCGGTCATTACGCATCATGAAGTGATGCACAGCTGCTTCGAGTTCATCCGGGCGATGGGTGTGAATGATGTAACCGGTCTTGCCATGAGTGACTAAGTCCGAAGGTCCACCAGTTGTAGGAACAATGCAGGGAGTTCCGGAAGCAAGCGCCTCTTGAACGCTCTGGCAGAAAGTCTCATTGGGACCGGGGTGAATAAAGAGATCGAGCGTTGCATAGACTTCGGCAAGATCTTCACCTGATTTAAAACCTGTAAAAATGGCGCGCGGCAATTCGGCGCGCAATTTGCTGAGCGCTGGGCCATCGCCAGTAATAATTAGTTGCACAGATGGATCGCGATCGAGATATCGCAAATCGGAGATCCGCTTTTCGTTTGCGAGCCGTCCCACATATCCCACGACAGTTTTAGTACCGCGAGCACTCCACGTGGCATGTAGTGATTCATCTCGCTTGATTGGCGAGAAGAGATCACTCTTCACGCCCCGGCGCCAGAGGTAAGTATTTTGCACCCCGAGATTGGCCAGCGTTCGTTGTGAGTACGTTGATGGCACTAATGTGCGGTCAGTCATCGAGTGAATCTTGGCGGCATATTTGTTGAGCGTGTTATGCGCCAAGGTCATTCCATAATGTTGAGCAAAGCCAGCCAGATCTGTCTGGTAAACCGAGAGCGTCGGAATTCCGACTCGCTTAGCGAATTTAGCGACCGAGTGTCCGAGTGCGAATGGCGAAGCTAAGTGAATGAGATCAGGTTGGTAATTTTCCAGAGCGCGTTGAACTTTCCTGGAAGGCAATCCGAGCGGTAAAGCGCTGGCGAGGTAGGTGTGGAGCGGAAGAGCAGGGACTGGTAGAACTGGGGCGCCGGCGTAATGCAGCGGCATATTGGCGCATTCGGGTGCCAAGATCAGAGCTTGATGCCCCGTGGAGGCAAGGCTCTCTGCGACCCGAAGGACGGAGTTGGTAACGCCATTTACTTGTGGCAAAAACGACTCGGTGACGATCGCAATTCTCATAGCCACATGGTGAAGAGCCTAAGTGCGCAGATCGCCATTTATAGGTGTCGTGTAGTTGAAGGAAGAGTGAACCTTTGCTTCAGGGTTTTGCGCTCGCCAAACCCTATTACTCGTGAGTAACATCGGGGTATGAAGATTGCCGTATGCGTAAAGCAAGTGCCGGATTCCTGGGCTGAAAAGAAGATGGCCGATGGGCTGCTTGATCGAGCCAGTGTGGACGCTGTTCTCAATGATCTTGATGAGTACGCAATTGAAGAAGCGTTGCGCATCGTGGAAGCCAATACTCCAGAAGGCGCGGAAGTCAGCGATCACACCATCACGTTAATCAGCATGGGTCCGGAGCGGGCGACTGATGCGCTTCGCAAAGGTTTATCGATGGGCGCCGATAGCGCGATTCACATCAGCGATGCCGCGCTAAGTGGTTCCGATGCGCTCGCAACTTCCTTGGTACTCAGTCAAGCAATCACAAAGGGCGGGTACGACTTAGTCATCTGCGGCACCGAATCTACTGATGCTCGGATGAGTGTTATTCCAGCCATGCTCGCTGAGCGACTTCATTGGGCGCAGCTTACTTTTGCTGGTTCGGTCACAGTCGATCCAATCGCTGGGGCGGTATCGATCGCTCGAGTAACTGAAGAAGGCGTCGAGAAGCTTACGGCGCAATTACCTGCAATCGTCAGCGTGGTCGAGAAAATTAACGAGCCGCGTTATCCATCCTTCAAGGGCATCATGGCAGCGAAGAAGAAGACCATTAATCTCCTTGCGCTCGCCGATGTTGGCGTCAGTGCGAGTGATGTCGGTTTGGCATCGGCCTGGAGTCAGGTCAAAGATGCCGCCCTTCGCCCACCGCGCGGTGCGGGAATTAAAGTGGAAGACGCGGGCAACGGTGGAACCGAACTTGTCACATTCCTAGCAGAGAAGCGGTTGGTGTAACGATGTCGAAGGTATTGATCTTTGTAGATAGCACCAACGGCGTTGCTCATAAATCAGTAGGGGAGCTCGCTACATTTGGCAAGCGCATCGGCG
>CAIQXR010000194.1 GCA_903875815.1 uncultured Actinomycetes bacterium | reverse complement strand
GTCCACAGCACGAGCTGGAAATCAGAAAGAGGTAGACCCATGGAAGTTATCCAAAAGGTTCAGAGCGCGATCACGATGGTCGAAGAAGCTCGCGGCGTGCCACTTTCTGCTAGTTGCGTTCTTCATCGCGGCGAGATGATTGAAGTCCTGGAAGATATTGCGCAGACTTTCCCTTCTGATCTTGATCGGGCGCAGAATATTCTCAACGAACATGAGCACATCATCGAAGAAGCTCGTCAAAGCGCCGATTCAATTATTGCCCTAGCTCGCGAAGAGGTAGCGGCGATGGTTTCGCAGACTGAGATCGTCGCAGCGGCACGTAAAGAGGCGCAGCGAATTCTTGATGAAGTTGAGCTCGAAGCAAAAGAACAGCGCGATGAGATCGACTCCTACATTGATTCACGCCTTGCCACTCTCGAAGTCATTCTCAATAAGACGCTCGATGTGGTCAATCGCGGTCGTGACAAATTGGGTGGCATTGAAACCAAGCACGCGCTCTCCGATCTCGCTGACAATTAAGAGCGAATTAGGAATTTAACGCGATGGCACTCTCACCTTTTATTATCAGCGCCCACGACCTGCCGCGTCGCCCCGGTGAAATTCGCCAACTGCGGTTGGAGATCGATGAGCACGAAGCCTTGGGTTTCGATGTCTTGGCGATCGCTGAAGATGAGCCGATTGATATTGATTACACCCTTCAATCAGTGGATGAAGGCGTGCTTGTTACCGGTACCGTCGTCTCAGTTGCCAGTGGCGAATGCGGCCGTTGCCTCGATCCATTAGAGATCGATGTTGATGAAAGTTTCCAGGATCTCTATGAATACGATGTTGATCCGCGCCAAGCACGCAAGGCAGATAAGAAGAAGAGCGCTCAGAAGCGTAAGGAAGAGGAAGAGCTCTCCGAGGAAGATGATGAAGTCCGCCACATGGTGGGGGAGTTAATTGATCTCGAGGGTCCGATTCGCGATGCCATTATTTTGAACCTCCCGATCAACCCGCTCTGTGACCCCAACTGCGAGGGACTCTGCCAAGGTTGTGGCGAGAAATGGGCGACTTTGCCGGAGGACCATAGCCATGAGCAGATCGACCCACGCTGGGCAGGGCTAGCTGGACTGACTGGCCTGGCTGACTTGATCGACCCCGAGGCCCCCGAGAAGAAGTAGCAGGCTCGCTCCCGCCCGCCTCGGTCAGGCTTTCTCGTCGTTTTTACATATTTGCCCCTTTGAGGGATACTTTCTCCTCGTAGCGGCCCGAATGGGCGCTGATTTCTCGAAGTAGAAATTTTTAGCAAGAGGAGCACAACATGCCGGTCCCAAAGCGAAAGCTCTCCCGTTCGCGTACCCGTCATCGCCGCAGCGCCTGGAAGACAACAGTTCCTCCAATCGCAAATTGCGAGCAGTGCAACTCACCAAAGCTTCAGCACACAGCTTGCCCAACCTGCGGTACATATAACCGTCGCCAGGTTCTAGAGGTCTGATCTGTACTCTCGCCTAACCGGAGCGCTCGGAATATCGGTTAAGGATGAGCTGCTTCAATTAGCTTTTACTCACCGCTCCTTTGCATATGAATCGGGCGGGATTCCCACCAATGAACGGTTGGAATTTTTGGGCGATAGCGTCCTTGGGTTAGTTGTTACCGAAGAACTCTTCACCACTTTTCCTGATCTTGATGAGAGCAAACTTTCGCCACTTCGTTCTGGCGTAGTCAACATGCGTGCACTTGCTGCACTAGCCCGCGATCTCAATCTCGGCGAGTATTTACGAATTGGTAAAGGCGAAGAGACCACCGGTGGTCGCGATAAAAATTCAATTCTCGCCGATACTTTGGAAGCCCTTATTGGCGCTATCTATTTGGAATGTGGCTTCACCGAGACAGCACGAATAATTCTTCACTGGTTCAAGCCGATCATCGCTAACGCCAATGCGCAAGGCGTCGGACTCGATGGCAAGACTGCGTTACAAGAGTTGACTGCAGCCCGCTCGCTGGGTGCACCGGAATATCTGGTGGAGGAATCTGGCCCGGATCACGATAAGAGCTTTACTGCGATTGCACAGATAAGTGGCGAGAGTTTTGCAATGGGTCACGGCAAGAGCAAGCGCGAAGCCGAACAGGCCGCAGCACGCCTTGCCTATGACGCGTTGATCGCTCGCAACTAAACCCTCAACCATTACTTCACTCTCTGGTCGGGATTTCACGCTCGAATAATTATTGATCGGCTTCGCAATCCGATAGGTTCAGCCTGTGTATTTGAAGAGTATGACCTTGAAGGGCTTTAAGTCCTTTGCTTCGGCGACCACTCTTAATTTCGAACCCGGCATCACCTGCGTGGTTGGACCAAACGGCTCCGGTAAATCAAACGTCGTCGATGCGCTCTCGTGGGTAATGGGCGAGCAGGGTGCCAAGTCGCTTCGCGGCGGCAAGATGGAAGATGTCATTTTTGCTGGAACATCAGGTCGAGCTCCACTCGGTCGCGCTGAAGTTTCTGTCACCATCGATAACACCTCCGGTGTACTACCGATCGAGTTCACAGAAGTAACGATCACTCGCATTCTCTTCCGTAATGGTGCAAGCGAGTACCAACTCAATGGTGAAACGACTCGTTTGCTCGATATCCAAGAACTCCTCAGCGACAGCGGTATCGGTCGCGAAATGCACGTGATTGTTGGCCAGGGCCAACTCGATGCGATTTTGCTTGCCAACCCTGAAGAGCGCCGTGCTTTCATTGAAGAAGCTGCTGGTGTACTCAAGCACCGCAAGCGCAAAGAGAAGGCGATTCGTAAACTCGATTCGATGCAAGCAAACCTTGCTCGTATTCAGGACCTCACCGTCGAACTCCGTCGCCAGCTCAAGCCGCTCGGTAAGCAAGCCGAAGTTGCCCGCAAAGCTTCCACCATTCAATCTGATGTGCGCGACTCGCGATTGCGGCTCTTGGCTGATGACCTGATTTCACTTCGCTCAACTCAAGATGCTGAAGTAGCTGACGAAACGTCACTACGCGCCCGTCGCGATGAAGTAGAGGCAGCGCTTAACACCGCCCGCGCCCGCGAAGAAGAGATCGATGCAATCACCATTGCTGAAAACCCACTTCTTGTCCGCGCTCAAGAGAATTACTACCAACTTACTGCCCAGCGCGAAAAGTTCCGTGGCGTGCAAAATCTCTCTTCCGAACGTGCTCGATTCCTGAGCGAAGAGGCAGAAGAGGCTCGCTCGAGCGGCCGCGACCCGGAAGCAATGGAAGAAGAGGCAGCGACCCTTCGCGTCGAGGAAAATTCTTTGCGCACTGAACTTGCGAGTGCATCATCGGCTTTGGATTCGCTCAAAAATGAATTGCAAGGTTTAGAGGCGCAACTTCACCAAGAAGAGAACTCAGTCTCGGCTTCACTTAGAGCAATTGCAGATCAGCGCGAAGGCACCGCCCGTCAAGAGGGTCACATCAATGGCCTGCGCTCTCGCATCGATGCCACCAATGCCGAAATTACTCGTCTCACCAACTCTCGTGATTCAGCATCGCAGCGACTTCGTACTTTCCAAGAAGAGTACGCCTTACTCGAAACCCAAATCGCCAGCCTTGATGCATCAGAGCCAGGTTTAGATTCTGAATTTGAAGGCGCCAAGAGTGCACTGGAGAGTGCCACCGAAGAACTTGCATCACTCCAGGAACGTGAACGTGAAGCAGAGAAGAGCCGTTCCGGCTTGGAAGCTCGCCTTCGCGCGCTCCAAGAGTCACTCGTCCACCGTGACGGATCGGTTGCACTTCTTGAAGGTCGCGGGGGAGTTGCTGTTCGCGGTCGACTCGCATCACTGATCTCGGTAACCAATGGCTGGGAAGCAGCTGTCGCTTCAGCACTCGGTCCGCTATCTGATTCTGTAGTGGTCGCCAACGTCTCATCAGCTGTTAACGCCTTGACGATGCTCAAGAGCGAGAAAGCTGGACAATCAGAAATTCTTGTCATTGATGGCGACTCGGGCTTCACACCATCGACTCGTTCGATTCCTAGCGGCTTTACTTCACTGGCATCGCTCGTCTCGGCCCCAGAAATTTCTACCGTTATCTCGCATCTCCTCTCTGGCTTTGTTGCTGTCGAAGATCTCCAAGAGGCAGAGCGGGCGCTAGTGGCTGATGCGTCATGCATTGCCATTACTCGTGAGGGCGATGTCGTCTCTCGCATTCGTGTCCGCGGTGGTTCATCGGGTCAGAATTCAGCGATCGAAATCTCGGCGATGATGGAGAAATCTGAATCGGAACTTGCTGCCGTTATCGCAACGTGCGAATCGATTAAGTTCGAACTCGTTCGCGCCACTGAACTCGTTGCTGGTCGCAAGAGCACCTATGAAATCGCGCTATCAAAGCTCAATGATTCCGATGCAAAAATGTCTGGACTTGCCGAGCAAATGGCAGTTGCGGGACAAAATGTTAAGACTGCCCAAGGCGAAGTTGATCGGGTAGCTGCCTCCTTAGTCGAAGCCACCCAGCAGCGCACCAAAGATGAAGACGATTTGGCTGCTGCGATTGCTCAATTTGAATCTCATGTCGAGCCGAAAGAACCAGATCTCACTCACCTTGAGGATCTTCGTTCACAAGTATCGGCAGCTCGCTCCCGCGAAGTCGAGGCCCGCCTCGAACTCCGTACTCATGAAGAGCGCGTCACCGCACTTGCTGCCCGTGCGCTATCACTCGAGCAAGCTGCCATTTCCGAACGCGAGAACGCATCGAAGGCCGTTGTGCGTCGCGAACAACGCGCCGTTGCCGCTGTCACGGCTCAATCTGTCGCTGATGCCGCCTACGAAGCGCTCATCCAAATTGAAGTCTCCATCTCCAAAGCAGCTGCTGAACGTGAACGGTTAGAAATCGCGCGTTCTGATCGAGAAGGAGAAATCCTTTCAATCCGCGGTCGCATCCGTGAACTCACTACCGAGTTGGAAGCGCTTACATCGAGTGTGCACCGCGATGAATTGGCTCGAGCCGAACAGCGTATGCGCATTGAACAACTCGAACTTCGCGCAGTGGAAGAACTCGGAATCGATGTCACTACTTTGGTTAATGAGTACGGACCGCATGCCGATGTTCCTACCTTCATCGAAGACGAAGAGGGCAATTTTGTTCCCGGCGAATTGATCCCTTACCGCCGTGATCAGCAAGAGAAGCGCTTGGCTCAAGCAGAGCGTTCACTCGCACTACTCGGCAAGATCAATCCATTGGCGTTGGAAGAGTATTCATCGCTGGAAGAGCGCCTTCGCTATTTGGCTGAACAGCTCGAGGATCTTAAGAAGACCAAGCGCGACTTGCTCGACATCATCAAGGAAGTAGATGACAAGGTGCAGCAGATCTTCCAGGATGCCTATACCGATGTCGCTCGCGAATTCGAATCGATCTTTGCTCGCCTCTTCCCAGGTGGCGATGGTCGCTTGATTCTCACCAATCCGGAAGACATGATGAACGCAGGCGTGGATGTCGAAGCCCGACCACCAGGAAAGCGCGTCAAGCGTCTCTCACTTCTCTCCGGCGGAGAACGCTCACTCGTTGCCGTCGCACTTCTCGTTGCTATCTTCAAAGCTCGTCCAAGTCCGTTCTACGTCATGGACGAAGTGGAAGCAGCGCTAGATGACACCAACCTCAGCCGCCTCCTTGGCGTCTTTGAGGAACTTCGCGAGAAGTCACAGTTGATTGTCATTACTCACCAGAAGCGCACCATGGAAATTGCTGATGCGCTCTACGGCGTCACCATGCGCGGCGATGGCGTCTCGGAAGTTATTTCACAGCGCCTGCGCGATGTCGACAATCAACCTGCCTAAGAGTTAGGCGCGCACGTGGCACTTTTCAGCAAACTCTTTAGCAAACTTCGGATTGGTTCTGTTGAAAGCGCCGATTGGGACGAGATCGAAAAGTCGCTGATCGAATCCGATTTAGGTTCAGCAAATACTGCGGAGATTATTGCTATCGCCAAGAAAGTAAAGGGCGAAGAAGCTGAAACTTCGATTCTGGCTTCATTGAATAGTTGGCTTAGTTCGGCGGATAGAAAAATTGCGGCTCACGCCGATCGCCCCACCACTGTCCTAGTGGTTGGCGTTAATGGCACCGGTAAAACCACTTCCTCCGCAAAGTTGGTCGCTCACCTTCAGAGCAAAGGAAAATCAATTCTTCTGGGAGCGGCTGATACTTTCCGCGCTGCTGCCATTGAACAGTTGCAAACTTGGGGAGAGCGCCTAGGTGTACCTGTGATCGCTGGCAAAGCAAATGGCGATCCAGCTTCAGTTGCTTTCGATGCTGCGACAAAAGCTAAGGCCGATAGCGTTGACTACTTGATCATTGATACCGCCGGCAGGCTCCATACAAAATCTGGCTTAATGGATGAATTAGAAAAAGTTCGTCGCGTAGTCGAGAAAGTTACACCGATCGATGAAGTGCTTCTGGTCGTTGATGCCACCACTGGTCAAAATGGCATTGCTCAAGCTAAGACATTTATCGAAAGCGTTGCTGTTACGGGTTTGATTTTGACGAAGATGGATGGATCGGCCAAAGGGGGCATCGCCCTAGCGATCGAACGCGAGACCGGGCTGCCCGTGAAATTTGTTGGCACGGGGGAGTCAGCCGCCGACTTTGCCGCTTTTGACGCTGACCAATATCTAGCGGGGCTGATTAGCTAAATACCCGCAACTCCCTGCCTCGCCCGTAACAAAGAGTTAACACAACGCCCCAAAGTGTCACGAGCCTGAAATCTAGGCGGCGGGCACTTGTAACGCCAGACGGCGAAGGTACGCCTATCTCAATGGCGAGAGAAATTCACATCGACTTGAATCTTCCACTCGAAATTACAGGAGTTAGTTATGCATTTTGATACTGGCGATACAGCCTGGATCTTGGTCGCATCGGCCTTGGTTCTACTTATGACCCCCGGACTCGCATTCTTCTATGGCGGCATGGTTCGCGGTAAGAATGTTCTAGGAATGCTGGCTCAGAACTACGTCACGATGGGAATCGTGAGCGTTCTCTGGATCACTGGCGTTTACAGCCTCGCTTTTAGCGGCAAGGGCAAATGGATTGGCGACTTCCACCAATTCGGTCTTAACCATATTTGGCAGCAAGCTACAGGCTTTGAGGCGTTAACTATTCCGCCACTCGTCTTTTGCGCTTTCCAATTGATGTTCGCAATTATTACGCCAGCGCTCATTACTGGCGGAACTGCTGATCGTTTGAAGTTTGGCGCCTGGTCACTCTTCGCTGGCATCTGGCTCGTGATTGTCTACGCGCCAATTGCTCACTGGGTCTTCTCACCCAGCGGCTGGCTCTTTAAGTTAGGTGCTGAAGACTTTGCTGGCGGAACGGTTGTTCACGCTAATGCTGGTGCTGCAGCTCTCGCTCTTATTCTCGTCATTGGCAAGCGCAAGGGATGGCCTAAGGAGCGGATGCGTCCGCACAATGTTCCATACGTACTTCTAGGAGCAGGTCTACTTTGGTTCGGCTGGTTCGGTTTTAACGCTGGATCTGCGCTCGGTGCAAACACCCTCTCTGCTTACGCATTTGTGAACACCAATACTGCAACTGGCGCAGCACTCCTCGCGTGGGTTGTCACTGAAAAGATTCGCGATGGTCATGCCACCACACTCGGCGCAGCTTCTGGCGCAGTGGCTGGTTTAGTTGCTATCACACCTGCATGTGGATTTGTTAGCCCCATGGGATCGATTGTTATCGGCCTTGCAGCTGGCGTGATCTGCGCACTTGCCACCGGATTGAAGCACGTCTTCAAGTTTGACGATGCACTCGATGTTGTGGGCGTTCACTTGGTAGGCGGAATCCTCGGCGCACTTCTCATTGGCTTCTTTGGAACCCATATGGTGAATGGCGCAAATGGCTTCTTCTACAAGGGCGGTTGGGCACTACTCGGTAAGCAAGCTGCTGCAGTAGGTGCAACAGTTGCTTACTCCTTCGTCGTGACTTACATCTTGGCGCTGATTCTCCATAAGACCATTGGTCTTCGAGTCTCTGAAGAAGATGAATACAAGGGTCTCGATCTCTCTCAGCATGCTGAGACAGCCTATGAGAGCGCATCATTTAGCGATGGTTCTCGCTACGTATCCAACTCACTCGGAAATTAAGGGGATCATCAATGAAACTCATTACTGCCATCATCAAGCCATTTAAATTGGATGATGTTAAGAACGCACTACAGGCATTCGGTATCACAGGAATCACGGTCTCTGAGGCAAGTGGTTTTGGACGTCAGCGGGGACACACTGAGGTCTACCGTGGTGCCGAGTACACAGTGGATCTCGTACCTAAGGTTCGTCTGGAAGTACTTGTTGATTCTCCAGAAGCTGAAAAAGTCATCGATGTCATCGTGAAGGCAGCCAGCACTGGCGCGATTGGCGATGGCAAAGTCTGGTCTACTCCTGTCGATACGGTCGTTCGTGTTCGCACGGGGGAACGTGGGGTAGATGCTATTTAGTCCGAGAATTACGGAAAAGAAATTTTCGTAACCTAGACTAATCGCATGGGGACCCGAGAGCGACGCGACCGTTCTGATAAGAGCGATCGCCTCCTCTCGGGTCTTCTTCTTTCTGCGATAGAAAAAAATAATCTCGATAAGAATTCACTCGCGCTGGTAGCAGTAGGCGGATATGGCCGAGGTGAACTTTCACGGGGTTCAGATCTCGACATCATTCTTCTCCATGATGGCTCGCTCGATGAGAAACACTTGGGAGAGCTGGTTAATCAAGTTCTTTATCCATTATGGGATCAATCAATAGCTGTTGATCACTCTGTTCGCACGAGAAGTGAGTGTCGCGAACAAGCGAGTGAGGATATTCGCGTAGCGCAGGGCCTCTTAGATATCCGATACATCGCAGGTAATCGCGAACTGGCTGATGCGGTCGAGAGTGATGCGCGCGAGGACTGGGTGATGAGCGCTAAACGTAATTGGCTGAAAGTGCGAGCTGCTAGTGAAGAGCGCGCTATTCGCTCCGGTGAATTAGCATTCTTGCTCGAGCCAGATCTCAAAGAAGCCCGTGGCGGCTTACGCGATATTCAAGCGCTGCGTGCGTTAGCCCAAATGGGCCTAGTTGAAGTTCCGCTAAGTCGAGTGGCCGAAGCCGAAGCGCTACTCGTCAAAGTGCGCGACAGTTTG
>CAIQXR010000193.1 GCA_903875815.1 uncultured Actinomycetes bacterium | reverse complement strand
CTCAAAGGGACTGAACTCACCGTGGGAGATTTCGTTCGCTCCATGAAGCAGATCATCGATTTGCTGCGTCAAATTTCCATCGCCGCCCCACAGCTCCAATCCACTGTTGAAAGCGCGCTCAAGCGGATCGATCGTGGAGTTATTGCCTATGCCGGAGCTGTCGTATGACTCTCATGCTTTTGGATAGCGCATCACTTTGGTATCGCGCCTATTATGGAATGCCAGACACGCTTCTCTCACCCGATGGCGAACCCGTTAACGCGATTCGTGGCTATCTCGATATGGTCGCACGTCTGATCACCATTTATAAGCCCAATCGAATTGTCGCCTGCATCGAAGGGGATTGGCGGCCATCATGGCGAGTGGAACTCTTCCCCGCTTATAAAGCGAATCGTGTCGACGACACTGGCGAAGAGGAAGAGCCCGACACGCTTGGTCCACAAATTCCGATTCTTTTGGATCTCTTAGACGAATTCGGTTTTCCCGTCGTAGGTGTTGATGATTATGAAGCTGATGATGTTATGGCCACTATTGCTGTTTCTTCTCCCGGGCCAACTCGAATAGTTACGGGCGATCGAGATCTCTTTCAATTAGTAAATGATAAAAAGAAAATCGCGGTTGTGTATTTGGCAAAGGGAATTACTAACCATGATCTCGTTGATCGAAAATATATCGAGGATAAATACGGAATTCCGGGCGATCGTTACGCCCTATTCGCCATGATTCGCGGAGATGCTTCCGATGGGTTGCCAGGAGTGCGGGGGATAGGCGAGAAGGGAGCGGCTATTATTGCCAATAACTTTGCAACTATAGAAGATGCGCTAGCAGCTGCATTTCGCGATGATGACCGCCTCACACCTGCGTTACGAAAGAAATTGATCGAAGGGGAGTCGTATATAGAAATTGCTCCGACCATCGTTCACTGTGCACTCGATGTACCCATTCCCACAATAGATATGAAAATGCCTACGCGTCCTGATTCGCTCGATAAGATCTATGAACTTCAAAAGCAATATGGGTTGGGCGCTTCAGTAGATCGAATGATTGCGGCCTTAGGCTGGTAAATTGTGACTCTTTCGTCCATTTTAATCATCGTTCCTACCTACAACGAGGCAGGAACTATTGGTGAAGTAATTGATCGAATCAGTGAAGTTGCAAAGACTCTTCCAGAATTCGAGGTTCATATCTTGCAGATTGACGATTCATCGACCGATCAGAGCGCTGAAGTTGCGAGAGCCAGAAATTTCCCCCATTTTCATCAGGTAATACGTCCCGAAAAGCTCGGACTTGGTACTGCATATTTATACGGTTTTCGGTGGGCTCTTCAACAAACCGCTGACTACCGATTCATCATTGAGATGGATGGCGATGGATCCCATTTGCCTGAAGAGTTGCCTGTATTGCTCACCGCCGCTCAATCAACACCCCGACCTGAGCTCGTTTTGGGTACGAGATGGATGCCGGGCGGGCAAGTCTCCCATTGGCCATTTCATAGACGCCTCATCTCCAGAATGGGAACCAAATACGCCCAAACAGCCCTGAAATTGCCCTTACGAGACCTCACGAGCGGATATCGACTCTTTACTCGAACTGCGATTGAAAGACTTTCACAAAGCGAATTAGCCTCTAAGGGCTACAGTTTTCAGATCGAAACTGCCATGAAGATTGTCGACTCTGGTGGTTTGGTCGTGGAAGTACCGATTCATTTTGTCGAACGAACTCAGGGGCGCTCAAAAATGTCGACCGCAATTGCTGTGGAGGCATGGCGGCGGGTCACCATATGGGGCTTGGCTCGGAGTGGGTTATATCGCCGATAATCTATATTATGTAAAGTAAAAATGGATGGGGGCGAATATCCGCTCTCCCATCCATCTCACGCTTATCAGACTTAGTTGATCGCCAAGTCCTCAATTGCTGGGCACGAACAGACCAAATTGCGATCACCGAAGACGCCATCGATGCGACCTACAGTTGGCCAATATTTACCAGATCGGCCGATTTCAACATCATTGCCTGTTGGGAATGCTGCGATCTCTCGGCTGTAGCTTCGATCCCATTCGGCCCGGACTAAGTCGGCAGATGTATGTGGAGCAAAAGCCAGCGGCGATGCCTCATGAGTGATCTCACCCTTTTCGATATCCGCAATTTCGGCTCGAATCGAGACCATGGCGTTAATGAATCGTTCGATTTCAGCGATATCTTCCGATTCGGTTGGCTCGATCATCAAAGTACCAGGAACCGGGAAACTCATCGTTGGTGCGTGGAATCCATGATCCATGAGGCGCTTGGCAACATCATCCACAGTTACACCAGTGTTCTTCGTTATCTCGCGAAGATCCAAGATGCATTCGTGGGCGATGTACCCGTGTTGACCCTTATACAGAACTGGGAAATGTGGATCGAGCTTTTGCGCAAGGTAGTTGGCGGAGAGAATCGCCACCTGCGAAGCACGAGTTAAACCTTCG
>CAIQXR010000192.1 GCA_903875815.1 uncultured Actinomycetes bacterium | reverse complement strand
GTGGCCGCTAATCCCGTGGCCGTTCCCGTGGTCTACAAGATGTATAACTATGTCGATATGCCACCAGCACTCAAATCCATGTATGACGCTAAGAAAGGCGCATACGTTAACGATCCCTGGTTTATTCAGGACCCTGCAAATGCCAACCCCGGCGGACGCTCGGCACCTAACGATGATCCGACAAAGCGGAATGTGATCATCTCCTGTGAGGCCTCTTCGGCGACATGTATGGAGCAATTAAAACTCTGGCTCCCATATGTCAACGATCAAGCAACCGCTCTTCTTTCTTATTGGTCGGTGCGCACATTGAGCGGCGGCGAAATGAATAACGCGAGCTCGTGCTTTAAAGATCCTAACCAAGTCACAGGAATTGTTACGACGAATTCAACTCAGTATTCCTCTGGCCCACCAACTTTCAATAAAGACGATGGCACGCTCAACTACCAAGTTGCCTCTCCTCACTACACAACCACTAAAGATGTCTTTAAAGGCACTTACGATCTGGTCATGAGATCTGATGTGGCCCGTTGTCTCTATGGCTTTAGTAAGGCGCCGATTAATGCCACTATCTCTGTCACTAGCGCTGATGGAACGCCGCAATTGGCAACCACTGTTGTCGGTGAAAAGGATGGGTGGCTCTATTTGAGTGCAAAGAACTTCGAATTCTCCGCCCCTACCGTGAAGGCAAAACTAACTCAAGATGCCCCGGCACCCGTAACTCCGGCGACTACGACAAAAAAGCCGGTCAGCATTACTTGCATTAAAGGCAAGACAAGCAAGGTTGTTAAGGGTTCAAGCTGTCCAACCGGATTCAAGAGAAAGTAACTATGAAAAAACGTTCATTGCTCGCATTAATTCTCTCCCTCGCCATTTCGGTATGTGCCGCTGGGTCAGTGGCATATGGTGATGATCGCGTGCCTTGGATCCCTCAACTAGCCATACAGAATGACCTGAGTTATCACGGCGTTATCTTTGAAGATCCAGCATTTCTCCGCTTCGACTTTTCGCTTCTTCAAGGTGCTGATAACAACGGAAATCTCTTCACTTGCAAGTCATCAACTGATCCGCATTGCGCAAATATGAACTTGAAATATTCTTCGGTTCTCAAACCATGCGAAACTTCTGGCGAGACTAATTGCATCGAATCATTGGCGGCAATTGATACCTCATCGACGGTAACGACTGCTCATTTTGAAAAATATACGGTGACTAATCACTACAACGATTACCCAGCAGATTTGCGGCTAGGTATTCCGCAGGGCAGCATGCCCAGCATTTGGAGTATTCCAACCGCACCCCACGCCGGAGGCGATTTATATGCCGTGATCGCTGACCTGAGCGGAATGGTCTCTCCTGAAGGAAAAGCCAATCCGGGTTACAGCTCCTTCTCGGTCTCATTGGTTCCCGTAACGCTTAAAGATTTTGGTACTGGCCGCGGTACTCAAGCGGAGAATTGGGAAGGAGTGGTCCCAAATATTTATTACGACTTCTGTTCCGAATTCCAACAACTCCCGACCCGAGTGAACGCGGACTGCGCACATGTTGATGGTCCCGATTGTTTGCTTCCTACAAATATCCAAGGCCAATGCTATGAAAAGGAAGAGTTCACAACTAACGATCGTTTTAAAGTGAAACTGCGTTTGGCCACTGAGCCAACTGGCTGGCTACATGGCCGCATGGTCGATCCAGACATTTCGATTACCAAGGACCCAACCCAGGGAGTCGATCTCACCGTGGCGGCAGGAAATATTGAAGTTCCTATGGTTTATCAAGGTGCAGATTGGGATTCTTTACCTCCTGCACTTCAGCAATTCTGGGTGGACTGCACTAAACACGGCGATGATTGCGCACAAGGCTATTTTGGCGGCCCTCAGGCGAAACCCAATTTTTGGGACCTAGCTGGAACCTTGGATGGAAACAAACAAGTGAATATGACACTTCTTCCCTATGCCTCCGGAAACTACGCACTGAGCGCCGTTACTGCACTGGCTCCACTAGTAGGCAATAAGGCATATGCGATGACTACATCATGGTCATTCAGATCTCTAACATCGGGCGAAATGAGTGGTGCTGATTCATGCTTTAAGAGCACGAGTGGCATCAAAGGCATCGTCACTACAAACTCGATGGCCTACTCTGCTGGCCCGCCGTCATTTGCCAATGGGACGCTGAATTATAAAGTTTCATCTACTCACTTCAATCCAGACGGTTCAGTCTTTAAGGGAAGTTACAACCTAGGAATCCGTTCTGATGTTGCACGTTGCCTCTATGGCTTCACGAGCGCTCCTATTAATGCAACGATCTCAATTACGGGCGAAAATGGAACCCCAGAAGTTGCGACGACTGTTGTCGGTGAAAAAAATGGCTGGCTTTATTTGAGCGCCAATAACTTCGAGTTCTCGGCGCCAACAGTGCAAGTGAAGCTCTCACAAGATGCACCAGCCACGCTTTCTTCGCCCGCGAAGACAGCAACCAAGCAAGCGGCTATCACCTGCATAAAAGGCAAGATCAGTAAGTTAGTGAAGGGCAATACTTGCCCAACTGGATACAGAAAGAAATAGTTATGAAGCGGAAGTTACTTGCTGGAGTTGTTGCACTTCTTGTTGCCGTGCCCAGCGTGGCTTTTGCCTCGAGTACTGACGAGCTCTGGTCCCCTCCCCAAGTCTTTACCGCCGGCTATCACGCAGTGATCATGAATGGCGACTACGACGCGAATACTAGTCAATCGCCATTACTTTCAGCATTTGATTCCACTGGTGCAGAAAATATCTGTAGCAAAGTTGGGGATCCCGCATGTTTGCCAGCTCAGGGTTATAACTTCCGAACAATTCTGCCGGCCTGCTCATCGCCAGCTCAGTTGGATTGCGTTGCATCACTCACTGCCATTGCTGCAGATGGGAATGCGGACGAAGGAATATTTTCTTCTTACACCTACTCCAAACATCCGAATTGGTATCCCGGTGACGCTTCATTAGGAATTCCACAAACAGAGACACCCGGAATTTGGAATCTCACCAAGACCCCTCACGATGCGGGCACGCAATATGTGGTCAATGTGCACTATTTTGGAAATGTCTATCTGGATCATCCGTCGACTGGCAAGCCAGACAACGCGACGCTGGTTGCAGAAGTTGTTCCTGTGGCTCGAGCCGAGTCCATTAAAGATGCCAGTGGCAAATCGAATACGTGTGAGAACACAACACGAACCAATAATGGAAGAGCTCATGGAATTGGTTGTGAAGGTCCAGATCAAATCGCTCCGGGCCAACCTGGCCAATGCGCATTCCAACTGCAAGCGGGAGGTTGTCTTGTTCGACATGGATTCCCCGTAAATACAAAATTCAAGGTCGTTATCCGACTCACTCATGAGCCAGATGCTTGGCTTGATGGCCGCGTCAGCTACCCAACAATGACGATCACTCCTTCTGGGGCAGGCACCACTGTTTCGGTAGAGGGTGAACCGATGAAGGTTCCCACCTTCTATATTGGCGCAGATTATGCCGCCCTACCAAAGATTGCTCAGGATTACTGGACAACTTGCCTAGCAAAATTGGAATGCGGATTCACGACTGTCGGTGCCAATATTGGAACACCGCATCTACAACCCAATCCAGAGCTGCGCAATGTGCAGGATAGTTTCATTGGAATCGGCGATCAGGATATTGCAACACTAAAAACCTTATTGCCTGCAGTAAGTGATAAATCTGTTGCGGTGCGATCCATTTGGAACTACCGCACTCTTGATCCTAACGAGATGCGCAAAGCCAATGGCTGCTTCTCTAATGGCCCCGGTGTTAAAGGAATCGTCACAACGAACTCCACGGCCTACTCCGAAGGACCACCAGCACTCGTCAACGGATCACTGAATTACGTCGTTGCCTCACCGCACTTCAATCCTGATGGAACTGTGTTTAAAGGTAACTACAACTTAGTTATGCGTTCGGATGTTGCCCGCTGTCTCTACCACTTCACCAGTGCGCCCATTAATGCCACAGTTTCAGTCACCAGCGCTGATGGTCAACCTGAGATTGCAACCACAGTGGTCTCCGAAAAGGGCGGTTGGTTATCGCTCGCTGCCAACAACTTCGAGTTCTCGGCGCCAACTGTTCAAGTGAAACTTACTCAGCAAGGTTCTGCTTCGGGCGCTAGCAAACCAACGACAATCACCTGCATTAAAGGCAAAGTGAGTAAGGTTGTTAAGGCCGCGACTTGTCCTGTGGGGTATAAGAAGAAGAGCTAGAGAAATCATTCATTGGGGAAGTTGGGGGTAAAGGCCAGCCAAAATATTCACAGATGAGATCGATCTCAATTTCTTCTTCAAAAAGAGCAAGAATTGGATCGGTATCTTCTAAATATTTTGCACCTTCAATAATTTTTTTAATTTTTCTTTTCATTAAAGGATTCATAAATTCATTATCTTCCTCTTCTGTTAAATTTACTAGATCTAAAAGCAGTAATTAAGTTGTACTCAGCGTAATTATTGATAGATAGCGATATGTAAATGTGGAGTCGCTGTTGATGTAAAGACTCAAGTTTGATTTTGATTCGCGATCCACGCATGGCATCATGAATCGATAATGCCTTAATTCGTGAATTTCTCTCCAGATTGTCAACAATCCAATCCACGTCTATCCCATGTTTAATTTCAATTTTTCTCCGCACCGCATCACTAACAATCAATCTTTCAATCCAGATTAATTTCCATTCGGGCATTAGCCAAGGATCGCCATAAGGGCAGATATGAATGTGTGAGGGTGAGCGCTTCGGTGGATTGCACATGGGTGTGCATAAAAAATGGCCCTCGATGGGGCCATCTAAAAACGTCTAGAAAACTTCTAAAAACAAAGTGGCTTGGGACAGGATCGAACTGTCGACCTCACGATCTTCAATCGCGCGCTCGTACCAACTGAGCTACCAAGCCTGAGCGCTAAAGCGCTGCTATTTAGTTGTAAATCGAAAGTAGTGAGAGTGTGTGGACACTCTCGCTACTAGCGACCCGGACGGGACTTGAACCCGCGACCTCCGCCGTGACAGGGCGGCGCGCTAACCAACTGCGCTACCGGGCCTAACCGGAGTGGCTACGAAGTTGCCTTCGATGCCATCTCCAAGGGGTAAAGGTATCCCTTTTCCCCGCGTGCCCCCAACGGGGTTCGAACCCGTGTTACCGCCGTGAAAGGGCGATGTCCTAGGCCTCTAGACGATGGGGACTTAGGAGGGTTAAGGGTATCGGAGGTCGGCGC
>CAIQXR010000191.1 GCA_903875815.1 uncultured Actinomycetes bacterium | reverse complement strand
GCCGGGGGCAAATTAGTCTGGATGGCTGCTGGTGGTATGTCATCAGGATCAAATGGTTCAGCTTCTTCAACTCCGTCAACCAAGCCATCGATTTCAGGTGGTGGCCAAGGTGGTCCTAGTGGAGATGACAATGGTGCAACCGGTCAAAATGGTGGTCGTGGATTTGGTGGAACACCTGATCCAGCTCGCCAAGCCGCTATAAAGAAATATTCTGATTGCTTGGTTGCTCATGGCGGAACCGCATTTACCTTTGGTGGTCGCCGTGGCTTCGGCGGTCCTAACGGTGTTCGTCCAACAGGCGCACCAACTGGCGCTCCAACAGCACCACGCACCATGCCAACAATTTCTGCGAAAGAGCAGAAGGCAATGACTGCATGTAAGGCACTCGCACCAGCATTTGGTGGCGGTCGTGGCTTCGGTGGCCCTGGTGGAGCACGCCCATCCGGCATGCCAACACCTGCAGCAACCACTGCAAAGCAGTAATCACTTCGCTCTCGTATTAGCTAACTAGCCTCGCCAGGAATTATCTGGCGGGGCTAGTATTGCGTTATGGCAACAGTAAAACTCTATGCAGCGGCGCGCGCAGCTGCTGGCGCAAACGAGCTTTCAATTAATGCTGCCACGCTAGAAGAGTTAGTCGCTACTCTCAAAGATTCTCACCCCGCTTTGGGACGAGTGCTTTTACAATCTACTTATTTACTCAATGGCACATCATGTAAAGAGTTATCGACATCGCTTTCTTCCAGCGATCAGATCGATATTATGCCGCGCTTTGCTGGCGGTTAATTAGCCACCAATTGCCGACATCGGACGAACTGGTTGAATAAAACCAGGATCGTTGATGCCGTGGCCAGGAAGTTTCTCCGCGACTGTCTTATGGAAAGCTTGCGAAATAGATTCACGCTTCTGCTCATCACTTAAATCTGGATTGCGAAGTGTGCCGCGCAGATCTGTCTCGCCCATAGAGAATAAGCAATTTCGAATCTGGCCATCAGATGTGAGGCGAACGCGATCGCATGCACCGCAGAATGGGCGGCTGACGCTACCGATAATTCCTACTACGTTCTTAGTGCCATTGATATAGAACTCTTCGGCAGGTGACGATCCACGATCATCGACTGGCGTAAGTGTGTATCGCTCACTGAGATCGGCAAAGATCTGATCAGCAGTAATGAGATCTTTACGGCTCCAGATACCACCGGCATCGAGTGGCATTTGCTCGATGAAGCGTAGCTGCAATCCTTCAGCAAGTGCCCACTCCAAGAGTTGGATCGATTCATCATCATTGATGCCCTTGAGGAGCACCGAGTTAATTTTGAGTGGCTTTAAGCCAGCTTCGCGCGCAGCAGCGATGCCAGCGAAGACATCATCGATCCGATCGCGATATGTGAGCTTCTTGAAACGTTCACGATCTAAAGTATCGAGGCTGATATTGATGCGCTCGAGACCAGCATCGACAAGTGGCTGAGCAAGCTTTGCTAACGCTAGTCCATTGGTGGTCATCGATAATTTCGGTGCGTTCTTAATAGCGTTAATGCGCCCGACAATTTCAACGATATCGGGGCGAAGTAGTGGTTCCCCGCCAGTCAGGCGAATTTCTTCGATTCCTTGAGAGACGGCAACTTCAATAATGGTGATGAGTTCGTCGGTAGTTAGAAGGCTCTCGTTAGGTAGCCAAGCAGCAAAGTCATGCGGCATGCAATAGGTGCAGCGCAGTGAGCAACGATCGGTAAGTGAAACGCGAAGATCACGATGACCGCGACCAAAGGAGTCAATGAGCTGTGTCATGCGTTATTCACCCATTCATCTGTGCCATCGCTAAATACTTGGTATTTCCAAATAGGAAGTTCTTCTTTCACCACATCGACGATCTCACTGCACGCAGCAAAGGCGGCAGCTCGATGACGCGAGGAGACTATCACCGTGAAAGCGCTCTCGCCGATCGGGATCTCGCCGTAGCGGTGCACAGCGCAGACGCCGAGTAAGTCGTGCTTGGCTGCGAGCCGAGCCACGATCTCTTCAATCACGCTTTGAGCAGAAGGGTGAATCTCATAGGTCAACGACTTCACCGAGCGACCATGGTCGTTATCGCGAACATCGCCGGAGAAGATCACCAACGCACCGGCAGCATCACTCTTCACTTGCGCAGTGAGAGCTGCAGTATCAATCTTCTGGTCAGTTACTAGCGCCGTGATCATGGCCCTCCAACTGATCGAGAATATGTGAAGCAAGTCGTTCAATGATGACAAGGCCATCTTTTACGGCGCCGGGCGACCCCGGAAGATTGATGATCAAGCTCTTGCCGGTAACGCCAGCAAAGCCGCGCGATAAGTCAGTGGTCGGAACTTTCTCGCGGCTATAGGCGCGGAACGCTTCGAGGATGCCGGGCATCTTCTTTTCGATCAATGGCTCAGTCGCTTCTGGTGTGAGATCAAATGGCGAAACGCCAGTGCCACCGGTGGTGACGATTAAATCAGCACCAGCAGTGATGGCAGAAGTAATAGCGCCACGAATTTGATCGATTTGGTCGGGAATAACTGTCGATGCAGGAAGGTCATAACCCAACGCGCGAAGACCCTCGACCAGAATCTGGCCAGAGCGATCTTCATAGATGCCTTGAGAGGCTCTATTGCTCGCGGTGATGACGGCTGCTTTTCTCATTTAGCGTTGCCAGAGTCCGTTGCGTCCGCCATCTTTTTCGATGACTTGAACGTTGGTAATAGTGGCGAAAGGATCGAGTGCTTTGATCATGTCGATGATGGTCAGACCTGCAACCGATACTGCGGTGAGCGCTTCCATTTCAACGCCGGTGCGATCGGCAATCTTTACCTTTGCGACAATCGCAACGCCATCTTCCTCAACGGTGAGATCAACG
>CAIQXR010000190.1 GCA_903875815.1 uncultured Actinomycetes bacterium | reverse complement strand
TATCGACGATGGGTTCGCCCAGAAGCCATGACAAACGAACCTGATCAGGCTCCCAAACGGCCAAAGTTGATAGGGGCTACTCAACCTCGGCTCGAAAACGTACCCCTGACCGGCACGACGTTGGCTCATGAGGTATCCGATCTAGCTGACTCTATTGAGATGCCTCTCATGCCATGGCAGAAATACGTCCTAGAGGACATGATGGTCATAGATGATGAAGGTGGGTGGAAGCGTCGCTCAAACCTGCTTCTGATCGCTCGTCAGAACGGTAAAACTCATCTTGCGTCTATGAGAATCATTTGGGGTCTGCTCAACGGCGAAAGAATTATCGCCATGTCCTCAAATCGCGGAATGGCCTTGGATACTTTCAGAAATGTCGCCTACATCATCGAGCGATGGGATCACTTGCGGGTTCACCTGGCTCATAAGCCAAGACTTGCCAATGGTTCAGAGATGATCAGCTTCAAGAATGGTGGTCGCTATGAAATTGTGGCAGCCACCCGAGATGGTTCCCGTGGTCGTACCGCTGACCTTCTCTTTATCGATGAACTTCGGGAAATCTCCGAGGAAGGCTTTAAGGCAGCCACTCCCCTAACCCGTGCCACCAATGGCCAGTCGCTTTTCGTCTCTAATGCTGGCGATGCCTTCTCCACGGTCTTAAATAATCTGCGAGAACGAGCCTTGTCGTATCCACCAGAGACTTTAGGATTTTATGAGTATTCGGCTAACCAGTTCGCCAAGATCGATGACCGTAAAGAGTGGACATACGCTAATCCCGCTCTCGGCTACACCATCACCGAAGAAACGCTAGAGGAAGCGGTTGCCACAAGCTCTATTGAAACGACTAAGACCGAAATGCTGTGCGTGTGGATCGACTCGCTTCAGTCGCCGTGGCCTCATGGCATTTTAGAGGAGACCTCTGACAATTCCGTGAGCATTAGCCCCGAGATGCCGACCATCATGGCCTTTGACGTGGCACCCAGCCGTCGTCATGCTTCACTCGTCGCCGGACAAATCCTCGAAGATGGTCGGATCGCCGTGGGTATTCTTCAAAAGTGGGAATCTCAGGTCGCCGTCGATGATCTTAAAATCGCAGCTGATATTAAGGAATGGACGGACAAATACCGTCCTCGAATGGTTTGCTATGACAAATACGCCACCGAATCGATCGCCCATCGCCTCGGGCTTTCGGGGGTTATGGTTCAGGACGTCTCAGGCCAAGCCTTTTACCAAGCCTGCTGCGATATTCTTGATGGACTAGTCAATCATCGCGTTAACCATGCTGGCCAAAAAGACTGGATCGATCAGATGAATAACGTAGCCGCTAAGCACAACGATTCGGCGTGGAGAATCATCAAAAGAAAATCTGCCGGTCCGATCGATGCCGCTATCGGTTCTGCCATGGTCGTCCACCAGCTAATGAAGCCCCAATCGACTCCTCAAATCTTTTCGGCTTAGACACTCCAAACGCCTCTTTTCTCAGCCTCTCTCGGCGTGTAAAGCCATGCGAGAACAATTTAAGACATGGGACTACGGGACATTTTTGGCATCACCAAGCCATCTCCTGAGCCGACCCCTACCGCAACCGTTAAAGCGCAATATGCGCCAGCGGTCATGGATGCTCCTTATGGAAATTGGTGGCAAGGTAACGGCTACGGTGGTTGGGGCAACGGTGCTAACGCATTGCTTCGTCAAGATGCAATGGCCGTACCGACTGTCTCTCGATGCCGCAATCTCATCGCTGGCACCATCGCAACAATTCCGCTAGAAAGTTATCTGACATCTACCGGTGAAGAAGTTGCTAACCTCGTTTGGGTTAATCAACCTGATAAGCGTCAGCCCATCGAAGTAACATTAGCCTGGACTGTCGATAGTCTTTTTATGTATGGCGTTGCTTATTGGCAGGTTACGGAAGTTTATAAAGACGATAATCGCCCAGCACGTTTTGCGTGGGTTCAAAATGATCGCGTAACTGTTAAATACAATAAGTACAACACCGAAGTTGATTTTTATATGATCAACGGTGAAAAATTGCCGATGGATGGCGTTGGTTCACTCGTCACTTTCCAAGCACTTGATCAAGGGTTATTGCTAAAGGCGCAGTCCACTATTCGCGCAGCTCTCGACATTGAAAAGGCTGCCGCAATCGCAGCGCAGACCCCAATCGGTAGCGGATATATCAAGAATAACGGCGCAGATCTTCCTGATCAGCAAGTCCAAGGTATCCTCAACGCATGGAAAACTGCACGCCAAAATCGCGGCACCGCTTATCTTTCTAGCACTTTAGAATTTAACCCTATTTCATTTGCTCCAAAAGACATGATGTATAACGACGCTAAGGCTTACCTTGCGTTGGAATTGTCTCGCGCTTGTAACGTACCAGCCACAATGGTCGATGCGCAGATGCTTCGTTCAAATACTTATCAGAACGTGATCGATGCTCGTAAAGAATTCTTCGCTTATTCCTTGGCTCCATTTATTTCAGCCATTGAGTCGCGCTTATCTATGGACGATCTCACTCCACGCGGCACCGTTGTCCGCTTCGCAGTAGATGAGACATTCCTTCGCGCCGATCCACTTACACGCCTTCAGGTAACTGAGCAGCTTCTCTCGCTCGGCCTTATCGATCTTAACCAAGCAAAAGAAATGGAAGGACTAACACCCGATGGATCAGGAGAGTCTGACTCAGATGCGTCTGACATTTAGTAGCGACATTGAAGCGGCCGATGCTGGTCGCCGTATCATCTCTGGCGTTGTCGTACCTTTCGGCAAGGTAGGCAACACTTCAGCGGGCGCAGTTATCTTTGAGCGCGGGTCAATTCAGATCCCAAACACATCGAAGATAAAGCTGCTTGCTCAGCATAATCAAACTGATCCAATCGGCCGCGCTCAATCCTTCCAAGAAACCGCAGATGCCATTTATGGCACTTTCAAAGTCTCTGCGTCTCAAAAGGGTACGGATTACCTCGTCCTTGCTTCAGAGGAATTGATTTCCGGTCTTTCTGTCGGTGTGGACGTTGTCGCATCGAAGCCAGGAAAAGATGGCACCTTGTATGTCCAAAAGGCAGTCCTACGCGAAGTCTCACTCGTTGAGTCTCCTGCGTTTAGTGATGCCGTAGTAACTCGCGTTGCTGCCAGCGAAAGCGAAGCAGAAGAAACAACATCCGAAGAAACCCAACCAAATGAAAGTGAGGCAGTCGTGGAAGAAACCACACCAGCCGCAACACAAGAGGCAGCAGCTCCCGCGGTTGAAGCCTCACGT
>CAIQXR010000189.1 GCA_903875815.1 uncultured Actinomycetes bacterium | reverse complement strand
GACCTTGATTGCACAACTCGAACAGGGGAGCGCTGCAAATCTTGAGGCCGATGACTTTGCTGTGGGCAGCGCCATCGAATCCCTCGAACTGCTCGAGACTCTGATCCCCGGTAAGAAATATCAGGAGTTTGGTTTTAGCGATGATGGCTTTAGCCGATTAATTAAATTTGCTGGCGAATTGCGATTACTGCGCCGCTACCTCGGCGGCTCAATTACCGATGCCATCATGGAGGCCGAACGCTTCCTGAGTTTGGACACTGAAGTATTAGTTCGCGATGGTTGGCAGACTGGTCGTAAGCACCTTGATGCCTTCCTCGATGAGGCCGGTAAATTCCAACGCAATGGCGGAACACTCTTTAGCTTCCTCGAATGGCTAAAGATTGCCGATAAAGAAGAGGGTGGCCTGAAGCCAACATCGGTTGATGTCAGCTCTGATGCAGTTCAAATTCTCACCATCCATGCTGCAAAAGGCTCGGAATGGGATTGCGTCGCCGTTCCTGGCTTAGTCGTTCGCAACTTCCCCAGTAGCGGAAAAGCAAGTGATCACTGGCTGAAGGACTCAGGCGCTCTGCCTATCGAACTTCGCGGTGATAGCGCGCAGTTACATGACTTTGAATTCCCGCGCGATGCTAATACTGCATCGGGAACAGGTGCCACGTATTCAGAGACGAAGAAAGCGCTGGAAGATTCTTATCAGTACTGGAATTCCCGTCGCCATGAAGAAGAACTTCGCTTGGCCTATGTTGCCTTTACTCGCGCCAAATCTTCACTTCTCTGCACCTCTTCATGGTTTGTCACCGGTGCAGGAGCGGTCGACCCCAGCGAGCTCTACAACTGGGCGGCAGAAACGGCAGCGTCGCATTCATCTGATTCGTTGATCTCCGTGATGGAAAAGCCAGAAGGCAAGAACCCCACCATCGATACGCCACGTACCGGTGAGTGGCCGCGCGAAATATCCATTGCTGAAAAAATTCGCACATCGGCCGAATTGGTTCGCAAGGCAGAGCCGCTTGAGCTTCCGAATGCAGTCAAAACAGATTCACCGCTTGAGCTCACTGACGATTTCAATGGCTACACCTGTGTCTTGTACGAGGACCCAGAGGTTGATAGTTGGGCAAGTGATGCAACGGCGTTGATCAATGAAGCCGCTGCAGTATCGGCGCCGCTCACCGTTCCCCTACCGGAACGTCTCTCTGTCTCCACGCTGATCGCACTTTCACAAAACCCCGAAGCATTAGCACTTTCGTTGCGCCGTCCGATGCCTAATCACATCGATAAATATGCCCGTCGCGGAACCGAGTTCCACTTGTGGGTGGAGAAGCAATTCACCGATCCACTGCTCTTTGACGATGACATCTTTGAAAGTGCGGATCCCTTTGATGAAGACTCCATCCCACTCAAAGAACTTCAAGAGAAATGGCAAGCAAGTATCTGGGGGAGCAAGCGCCCGGTTGCCGTTGAAGTTCCCTTTGAGACAGTTATTGCCGGGACCTTGCTTCGCGGTCGAATCGATGCGGTTTATCAGGACGGCGAGAACTATGAAGTCGTGGATTGGAAAACTGGCCGAGCCAAGAGCGGTGATGATTTAGCGGTAGCGGCTATTCAATTAGCGATGTATCGCCTTGCTTACGCCAAGCTCTTTGGAATCGACCTCTCGAAAATTAGTGCTGCTTTCCATTACATCGGCGATAACCAGACCGTTCGCCCAGCTGATCTCTTGGATGAATCCCAACTCGCGGAGCTCATTACGCAATACCGTCAAATTTAAATACCCTCAAATTTAAATACCCTCAGATTTAAATACCGTCAGGTTTAATTTCCCGAGAGTTTTAGATCTACTACTAGCGGAAGATGATCGCTAAAGCCTGAGGGCTTGGGAGATTTCACATTCTTGCTTGCAAGGCGTTCGGATTGGGTAAGGATGTAATCAAATTGCACCTTTGCACCCCATGACGGGTAACTCTTTTCCTTTATGAGGGAGCGCCACTTTTTCCCACGAGGCGCATCTGAGAATCGGGCGGGCAAACTCCACGGCAAATTGAGATCGCCGACGATTACTGCTTCACCCGGCAAGGTGGCTGCCCAGCGCTTGAGTCTGCGCAATTGAAAGAGATTAACAAGTGGGACAAAGGAGAGATGGGTAGCAATCACGGTGATGCCATTGGCGAGAATCGCAGCCACTGCCACGCGCGGTTCATCTTTCACATAGAGAAAGCGCACACCTTTGCCATCATCTTTAGGAACGGCAAGGGGTAGGCCGATTCGAGATCGTCCGAGATGTATGACTTCCCATTTGGTTACAGGAATTTTGCTGACGATGCCAATGCCATAGCTCGCTACTTGCGTTCGTGAATTTCCAAATACAGTCTCTACCTGCGTGGAGTGCGTGGGGTGTTTCTCCCATTTCTCACCAGGAGTTCCGATGATGGTGGGGGCGTAAAAGAAATAATCGGCACCGAGATGAGTGGCGATACTTTTAATCTGCTCGGTGTTTCCTGATCGTTCTTGGAAATTATCAATCTCTTGAAATGCGATGAGATCGGGGCGTACTTGGGTTTGGATGAAAGTGCTGATCTCCCGGATATCTTTCTGGGGATTGGCAGGGCGCGGTGGAATGGCCATGGCGTGGAGGAGATTCCAGGTGGCGATTCGCATACGGGTAAGCCTAGAGGCGCTTTTCGCAGCCCTGTGCACTTCAGGTAAGTTGGGCTCGTGAAGCCATTAGAACTCCCTCTCGCACGTGCGGGAATTGATCGTGCGGGGGATCTACGGCTAGATCCAGCACAATTGGGAGAGCTGTGGGAGTCCGGCCGGATTCTCCATATCGCCGATGGCAAGTTTGCAACAAGTGGCACTGGGTTGGCATTTCTTCAGGCCGCGGATATCGCCGCTCTACATAGCGCATCGAAATTTTATGAAGGCGAAAAGATTTTTCTCGGCCTACAAGACGGCATTGGCTATTTCGCCTGGTGTACTCAATCCGTTCAGAGCGAAGATTTCTCGAATGAAGCAACGCCCGGTGAGAAGGCAATCGAAGCGCTCGAAAACTTTAATACCCTTCGCGAAATTGGCGATGACCTCAGCGATGTAGAGATCGGCCTTGCTGTTCACTCGCAAGCGTTAGCGAATTGGCATCACACGCATCGTTTCTGCCCTAAGTGCGGTTCTACTACTACCTCCAGTAATGGCGGTTCGGTGCGTCGCTGCGATAACGATGGCAGCGAACATTATCCGCGCACCGATCCAGCAATGATTGTTCTGGTGACAGATCGCGCAGATCGAATCTTGCTCGGCCGACAGAAAGTTTGGGCTGAAGGTCGCTACTCCAACTTCGCTGGCTTTGTCGACGCTGGTGAATCTTTCGAGCGGTGCGTTGCTCGCGAAGTCATGGAAGAGGCGAATTTACCCGTCAGTGAAATCACTTACTTGGGTTCACAACCATGGCCTTTCCCAGCCTCGATCATGATCGCATTCTCGGCCGTGACTGATTCGCCGGAATTAGCGAAGCCTGATGGCGAGGAGATCGTTGATATCAAATGGTTCTCGCGCCCCGAACTCATGGCAGCAGTGGCTGATGGTTCACTGAATTTACCGCCAGCGATGAGCGTTTCCCGCAAGATGATTGAAGCGTGGTATGGCCAACCCATTAATTCCTGATCCCGTGCGCAGTATGGAATCAATCCTTGCTAATTTGGATCCCGAGCAACGCGAAGTAGTTACCGCCATCCAAGGTCCGGTCTGCGTTATCGCTGGCGCAGGAACCGGCAAGACTCGGGTAATTACCCATCGAATTGCATATGCCATCGCAGCCGGTGTTACTGATCCAGGAAAAGTTTTAGCGCTGACCTTTACTGCTCGCGCAGCCGGTGAGATGCGCGCCCGACTTCGCTCGCTCGGTGTTCCCAACGCAACTGCTCGCACTTTCCACGCCGCTGCCCTCAAGCAGCTCACTTACTTCTGGCCATACTCCTTCGGTGGCCAATTTCCCTCGCTGTTAACGATGAAATCTGGCTTCATCTCGGAATCACTTTCCCGGTCCGATAGCACGCTGGCACCATCAGCGAGCAATTTGCGTGAGATCGCCAGTGAAATCGAATGGGCAAAGGCGCTGGAGATTGGTCCGCAGGACTATGTCGAACAAGCCACGACCCTCGGTCGCGAATTGCGTTTGGGTAGCGGCCGTGGCGATCGCGAGAAGTTTGGCGATATCGCAAAAATTTATGATGCTTATGAAACGCTCAAGCGCCAAGAACGTGCCATCGATTTTGAAGATGTCTTACTCTTAACCGTCGGCATGTTAGAAGAAGATAAAATGGCGCGCGATAAAGTTCGCGATCAATATCGCTATTTCACGGTGGATGAATATCAGGACGTCTCACCACTCCAGCAGCGGTTACTCAATCTTTGGCTCGGCAGCCGAGACGACATTTGCGTAGTGGGAGATGCTGCCCAGACTATTTACTCCTTCGCCGGTGCAACATCGACATTCCTTCTTGGCTTTACCGGCCGCTTCCCGGAAGCAAAAGTTATTCGCCTGACTCGCGGATATCGATCCACCCCCGAAATTATCGGTAGCGCCAATGCCGTATTGCGCGCTGGCGGCATGATCGGCAAAGAGGGTCATGAATTGGCATCCATGAATACTTCTGGCGCCAAGCCGGTAGTCAGTGGATTTACTAACGCTCACCAAGAAGCACAATCCATTGCACATTCGATTCGCAACCTCATTGATCAGAGTCCATCGATGCCAGAGATTGCGATCTTGACTCGCACCAATTCACAGTTAGATCTCTTTGAAACATCCTTGGCCGAAGTTGGCGTGAAGACCCAGGTCAAGAGCACTGAACGCTTCTTCGAACGCACGGATGTTCGCGATGTCATGAAAGTAATTCGACAGGCGTCCGTGCTGCCTTCCGAAGATGGCAATTGGCTGGAAGATGTGAAATCCATTCTGCGCCCCTTCGGCGAAGCAGATTACATCCATGCTCTTCTGCGGCTAGCCCAGACAATGTTCGATGATGGCGCCCCATCCATGCGCACCTTCTTGCGCGAGCTCGAAGATCGCGCCGAGCAAAATAACCCGCCCACCTTGCCAGGCGTCATTTTGGCCACGTTGCATGCTGCCAAGGGTCTGGAATGGGAGAACGTCTATCTCGCCGGCGTGAGCGATGGCTTGCTGCCCATGGGCGCGGCGATCGATGAGGAGCGCCGGCTCTTCTATGTGGGCCTGACTAGAGCCAAATCTCGGATCGAAATCTCCTATTACGGCCAACCCAGCCCGTTTTTGAGCGCAATTAATTAATTGGGTTGCGCCAGCAATTGGCTTCCCCCTACCCTTATCGACATGTCACAGGCAGTTATTAACTCCGGAGCAATCGCACTCGTTGCGCCTGCTTGGCGTGCCTTGGCATCAGTAGCTTCAACACCGGCTACTCGCCCACATTCAACCGCAGCCCACGCTTATCGCGCTTATGCAGCCACAGCCACATTCGGCACATCTGCAAATGCGAATAAGCATTTTATGGGTGGCGGATCCTGGAGCAACCTCAGGTAACTGAGAGTTAAAGCCCCAGGGCCGCACATCCAATCGGATGAGCGGCCCTTTTGCTTTATCCAGGCCACATCAATTAGAGCAGATAGGTAAGAAAGCAAGAGAGCAAGAAGTAAGCGAGTAGTGAGTAAAGAAAGTTGACCGAGCAGTATCTAGTGGATTGTGAAAGATCCGAGAAGAACCGAGCGAAAGGTGAGAAGCGATGAGCGTTCTCTTCAGCGAATTGTTGGTACCAGGCTGGGCCGAAGGCCCAGAGGCGAAGGTAGGGGTGGGCTATACCGCCGACGCTTCCTTTAACCTTCCCTGCCACACGGCCGAGCCCGAGACATTCTTCTCCGACAATCCTGCAACGGTTGCTGCAGCGAAAGCGCTCTGTGGCAGTTGTCCACTCAAGGCACAATGTCTGGAAGGTGCGTTGTCACGCCAAGAACCATGCGGTGTCTGGGGCGGCGAACTCTTCGAGGATGGCAAAACGATTATGGCGAAGCGAAAAGCTGGTCGACCACGTTTAGCTCCACTGGAGAATTGTGTAGCCGGCGAGGATGAGACTGCAAACGGGAGTTCAGATGAGATGGAACTTGCTAGTTAAGTTCCGTGCATCCGCACTAATTTAGTTCCGTGCATCCGCACTAATTTAGTTCCGTGCATCCGCACTAATTTAGTTCCGTGCATCCGCACTAATTTAGTTCCGTGCATCCGCACTCTGGCTGCGGGGCCCAGTACATATCCACTGGGCTCATCGCATTATGCAGATCAAATCGCTTGGATCGCCCCATCAGTGTGGAACCGCCACTAAAGAATTGAATGAGTTCGAGAACGATGAGTCCGCCCAGGGCGCTGACCGTTGCAGCTGTGAGTTCGGTTCCGATCGAATGCATCTCGCGTAACCGCCATTTTCGATAGATCGGATTTACTGAGCTCTCGGCGATTTCGATACACCGCCCGCAGGCGCTCTCACCAGGAATGACGATGGGGCCAATATCAATCTGATGATCGGCAAGTGATGAAATCAAGAGATGGGGAATAGCTTCATTCATCCAGCGATAGCGATAATCGGGTTGGGTTTCATATGTGGAGATGATGAAGGAGGGAATACTCGGAAAGTCCTGCTCTGCTTTACTTTTCTGAGCTTTATGGTGTTCGTGAATATTTACACCTGCCTCCAATTCAGAGAGCACATTAGCCCGATCTAATCCGACATCGCTCTGCCTAAAGGCAAGCCCAATAACTTCTTGGGGAGTGATCTGCGGATGGATCACCGCGGTATCTCTGCGATCTACTTCTCGCCGATCAATTCGCTTCACCACTCCAAACCCAGAAGCGCGAAGCAAGGTGGTGAGATGATGGGCCAATCGATTCTCGCCAAAGATCAGAATGGATTTTGAGGAGCGCTCTCGAATGGATTCGAGCGATCTTGTTAAATTTATTTCAGGCAGCATCCGACCATGGGTGCTCATTTCATTGACTGCTCGAAGTAACTTTGATTTGCTCGAGTGCTTTTCCCATACGAGAAAGCCCGACGCCGATAACCGAGTCAGAAGTTCGGTGAGTTCGGGTTGCAGATCAGCGGCTGCAGAGATTTTCCGAAAGATCTCACCAGTAGAGAGCTCGCCAAGACAAT
>CAIQXR010000188.1 GCA_903875815.1 uncultured Actinomycetes bacterium | reverse complement strand
GCTCTCCGGCGCGATCACCAAGGCTTGGTGGCCCTCTTTGGCCAAGAATTCCAGGACGCGGAGCACGGAATTGGTCACGCCATTTACTTGTGGCAAGAACGACTCGGTGACGATTCCGATTCTCATACCCGAAGGGTCGGGTGGGGAAGAAGCCTCAAGTGATGGTCGAGGTTACGTGTCGGGGAATCTCCGGTGAACTATCCGAGTAGGTGTTTTCTATATTACCCGCCAGTAGCTATCCTTCAGATATGAAGATTGCAGTGTGTGTGAAGCAGGTTCCGGATTCATGGGCCGAGAAAAAGCTGAATGGCGGAGTTCTGGACCGCGCCAGCGTGGATGCAGTGCTCAATGATTTAGATGAATACGCAGTCGAAGCCGCGTTGCAACTAGTCGAAAAAAATTCGCCCACCAACGAGGCGGGCGAGGGCAGCGGTCACACCATCACTGTTATTTCGATGGGGCCAGAATCAGCTGTGGATGCGATTCGTAAAGCGTTATCGATGGGTGCGGATGATGCGATTCATATCTGCGATCCGGCGCTCGCAGGCTCGGATGCAATTGCGACCTCATTGGTCTTGGCAAAGGTCATTAGCGATGGCGGATACGACTTGGTTATTTGTGGCACTGAATCCACCGATGCGCGCATGAGCGTTATCCCCGCGATGTTGTCAGAACGATTGGAATGGCCACAGCTGACCTTTGCAAGCACTTTGGAATTTGCCGATGGTGCAATTCAGATCGCCCGCATCTCGGAAGTCGGCGTAGAAAAGATGAGCGCTGCTCTGCCAGTGGTTGTCAGCGTCGCTGAAAAAATTAATGAACCGCGTTACCCATCATTCAAGGGAATCATGGCAGCGAAGAAAAAGACGATTGACGTGAAGAGCATCGCCGATCTCGGAATTGCAGGCGAATCAGTGGGTGCAAAGTCAGCCTGGTCTGCCGTGAAAGACGCGCTACCTCGCCCACCACGCGGCGCGGGCGTGAAAATCACTGATGAAGGAAATGGCGGAACCGCGCTCGTGGATTACTTGTCAGAGAAGAAGGTCATATGAGCAACGTATTGATAGTTATTGATGCACCCGATAGCAAAGTAGCGAAGGTCGCTGGCGAGCTCGCTACCTATGGCAAGCGGCTCGGCACGGTCACTGCTGTAGTTATTGCGCCTAGTGATGTCACCGCTCAGCTCTCAACCCTTTCGATTGATACCGCGTTGATCGCCGGTGGAATTTCCTTTACCGACAATGGCGTTGCTGCGGCGGTTGATGCTGTCGTCGCCGCTTTTGATGCTTTAAAGCCCGATGTCGTTCTGATTGCATCAGGCGTGCGCGGCAAAGAGATAGCAGCGCGTCTTGCTGTCCGCCGCGAGTGCGGTCTCATCACCGACGCTGTCGACATCGATGCTGACCGCATCACTACACAATCCATCTTCGGCGGATCCACCACAGTTCATGCAACCGTGACACAGGGCGCAGCGGTTGTGACATTGCGTTCCAACACCATCGATGTTGTAGCGCGCAGCGGTCCAGCCACCACCACACCGCTTGCTGTCACAGCGTCGGCGTCGACGACAAAGGCAAAAGTCGTTTCGATCGAACCTGCCGTATCTGGCGGCCGACCTGAACTGACCGAAGCGAAGATTGTCGTC
>CAIQXR010000187.1 GCA_903875815.1 uncultured Actinomycetes bacterium | reverse complement strand
CTTTTAATCCGTGGGTCGACAGTTCGAGCCTGTCTGGGCCCACTTCCGCAAAGAGTGCTTCGCAGCCCTAACTAAAAACTAAAGCCACCTATCCTTCTCATATGAGTTCACGCGCCCAAGTTGAAGAAGCCCTCAATAAGATCGCCACGATTGATCACTCTGGCTACGAACTGAGATCGGTTCTTGCAGTCCGAGAAGAAGCTCTTGCCGACGCCGATGCATACGACAAAGCAGGACGAGACCTTCCACTTAAAGGTCAGCCAATCCTGATCAAGGACAACATTGAAGCCGTTGGGTTGCCCGCTAGTGCTGGTTCACTCGCACTCGCCGATACTCCAGTGCAATCGGATTCACCGCTGGTCACTTGCTTGAAAGATGCGGGGGCAATCATTGTTGGCGCTGCCAACCTTTCGGAGTGGGCGAATATTCGTTCGACGAAATCAACATCGGGTTGGTCGGCCGTTGGTGGTTTGACTGCCAATCCGTGGAAGCACGCACATAGTGCCGGGGGATCATCTTCAGGATCTGGTGCTGCTGTCGCCGCTGATTTAGTTCGCATGGCAGTGGGATCTGAGACCGATGGATCCATTACTTGTCCATCATCGCTTAATGGTTGTGTGGGCATCAAACCAACAGTGGGATCCATTCCACGCGAACAAATGATTCCCATTAGTACTTCGCAAGATACCCCAGGGCCAATGGCACAGACTGTTGCTGACGCAGCGCTCTTATTAGAAGTGCTCACTGGTCAAAACGGATTTGTTAAAGCAGTCGGTCAGCATGATGGGCTACGTATTGGTGTGGTGAATAACTGGCTCACCAGCAATGATGCAACAAATGCGCTCTTTGAGAACGCTGTTAAAGCACTGGAGAAGGCTGGAATTGCAATCAGCTACGTAGAAATTCCGCATTACGATGACCAAGTCGGAAATGATGAATATGATGTTTTGAAACACGAACTCTTTAGCGATCTCGCTGCCTATTTAGCCAACCGCCCTGGTGCTCGAGTCAAGTCATTAGCCGATGTTGTTGCTTTCAATACCAGCCATCGCGACCAAGAGATGAAGCACTTTAACCAAGAGATATTTAATGAAGCGATTCAATTAGGTGGCCGCAATAACAAATACCAGATCAAACGCGATCGCAATCTTGCGTGGGCAAATATGACATTGGCCAAGGCCTTGGGCGAAGTGGATGTATTAATCGGCTGCACCTATTCGCCGGCATGGGTTTCACAACTGGGCAAGGGCGATGACTTTGAAGGTAGCTCGTGGATTACCACCGCACCCTCAATCGCTGGCACACCAATTGGCACCGTCCCAATGGGGCTTGTTGATGGGCTACCTGTTGGACTAGGGGTTGTTGCTGGACGCAATGACGAGATTTCATTAGTGCGCGCAATGTCTGCAATCGAATCTTCGCTCGGTCTCGGTGTTTTGAAACCAACATTTATTAAGTAAGTGCCGGCATTCTCTGTGCATTTATACGGAGAGTAATAATCGTAGAGTTATGCACGTAATTTTGATTTCTTTTAAGTTGTGGAACAAATAAATAATCAATTCTCATTCTCTTTTTAATTAGCAATCGCAGTACAGTTGCTAATTGAGAGGAGGAACCAATGTCCGAAAATCAAACAGAAACTAAACATAGGCATATAACCGTTGAAGAAGTTCGAGCAAAAATCGCCGCCAATTCAGAAATTATTAAGCGCGCTCGTTCTGGCGACGATAGAGCCCTAGAAGAATATTTCAGCCTG
>CAIQXR010000186.1 GCA_903875815.1 uncultured Actinomycetes bacterium | reverse complement strand
GTGGCGCAACCGTGAGTCAGAAAGTTTTCCCTGATTTTGACGCTCATCTCTCGCGTTACTCCTATCTCGTCTCGCTCTTACCCGATCAGATACGCCGCGATTTAGGGTTGGAATTTGAAACATTAGGGCGTCGCGTTTCATCTTTCACTCCTGTCCAGCGAGATGGCAAAGATCTTGGCTTACTTGTCACCTCAGATCTCGATAACCAGACCGAGCGCGGCTTTATCGAATTAACCGGCTCCCTTGATGAACTCGATGCGTGGAAGAGTTTTTACGCCGATGTGCAGAAAGTGGCCGACGCTATGGCTCCGACGCTGCTTCGCCCTCTTCCCACACGCTCAGTACTCCGCGCCCAAGTAGGGGAGCGCATTTGGGATGAAATTATTGAGAAGCCACTCGGTGAAGTATTGGAATCTCGTTTTAATGACGAGATCATCCAAGGCATAGTTCTCACCGATGGTTTGATCGGTACTTTCGCCGACTCTTATTCTCCTCAAGCCACCATCTGTTTCTTGTATCACTTGATCGGTAATGGCACGGGGGAGTGGCGTGTTCCTCGCGGAGGAATGGGTGGACTCGTTCGAGAACTCAAAGCCCTAGCACTCTCACTGGGAATAGAAATTCATACCTCTCATAAAGTTCGAGAGATTTCCCCGTTAGCTTCTGGCTATGAGGTGCACTGTGAAAATGGCGCCGCCTTCGCTGGTCAATTTGTTCTAGCAAATTGCGCACCACAAGTTCTTGCTCGCTTGATGGGCACCACGCCACCGGCATCGCGCGAAGGGTCGCAGTTAAAAATCAATATGTTGCTCAAGCGCCTACCTCGCTTAAAAAGTGGCGTAGATCCTCGGTTGGCTTTTGCCGGAACATTCCATTTTGATGAGAGTTATTCCGAATGCAACCTCGCTTTTCAGCAAGCTTCTGAAGGAAAAATGCCCGATCGCATTCCCGCTGAAATGTATTGCCACACTTTGACCGATCCATCGATTCTGAGTCCAGAGTTAATCGCGGCTGGTTATCAGACCCTCACCCTCTTCGCCCTTCACACTCCTGCTGCGCTCTTCGACCGCGACAATGAAGGGGTTAAGGCAGAGATGGTGCGCCGTTTGTTGGCACAATTAAATAACTACCTGATTGACCCGATTGAAGAATGTCTGGCAGTGGCCCCGGATGGTTCGCTCTGTATTGAGGCGAAGTCTCCACTCGATCTCGAACGAGATGTATCGCTGCCGCGTGGAAATATTTTTCACAAGGATCTCTCGCTTCCATTCCGTGAAGATGGCACGCCGGAGAACTGGGGAGTGGAGACAGATTTTCCCAATATCTTTATCTGTGGTGCTGGCGCCATTCGTGGCGGTGGCGTGAGCGGAATCCCCGGCCACAATGCGGCCCAGGCGGTCCTCGCTCGCTCCTGATCCGATTACTTCATGGTGACGCTAGGCTTAGCCCATGACTTCACGAGATGATCGAGCACACCTCCACCCCGAATCACAGGTGGTAGCAGCTGGTCGGCCTGAGCAGAGTTTTGATGGCGATCTCAATGTGCCCATCTCTCTTAACTCAACTTTTCACGCAACACCACCAGGGGCACTTGATGCTCCCGTCGGTTATGCCCGTTATGGCAACGAAGCGTGGAGCGCGCTAGAAGAAGCGATCTCTGATCTCGAAGGTGGCCAAACGCTTCTCTTTCCTTCAGGTATGAGCGCCATCGCTCACGTCTTCGGACTCTTGCCACATGGTTCAGTGATCACCACATCGCATAATGGATATACCGGTGTGCAGGTTTATCTCGCCAAGGCGATTGAGGAAGGTCGTCTCGAAGTTCGCTTCGTTGATCTGGCCAATACTGAAGAAGTTATTGCTGCACTTCCCGGAACAGCCTTGCTCTGGATTGAATCACCGACTAACCCGGGCTTAGATGTCGCCGATCTCCCCGCAATCATCAAGGCAGCAAAGGAGTTGGGTTGCGGAGTTGGCGTGGATAACACTTTCGCCACACCACTCCTGCAACAGCCGCTGGCGCTGGGTGCAGATTTCTCCGTCCATTCAATTACTAAATTTATTGCTGGACATAGCGACCTTCTTCTTGGTTCGGTATCGACAACTTCGCCAGAATTGTGGCGTCGACTTTCTGATGCTCGTAAATTTGGCGGCGCCATTCCTGGTCCATTTGAGGCCTGGTTGGCACTGCGCGGTATGCGCACATTGGCGATCCGATTGGAACGCGCTCAGGCCAATGCAATGGAACTTGCCACCCGTTTACAGAACCACCCTGCGGTCGAACGCGTTCGCTACCCGGGACTTGCCACCGATCCATCGCATGAGCGGGCGGCGAAATTTATGAAGGGCTTTGGCGCCATCCTGTCTATCGATGTCAAAGGCGGTCCGGATGCGGCAGATCGTGCCTGCAACGCCTCTCGCCTAGTTACGCATGCGACCTCACTCGGAGGCGTGGAATCACTCTGGGAGCGCCGCCATCGCTGGAGCTGGGAGAGTCCCACCATTCCTAAGAATTTGGTCCGAATTGCAGTGGGAATCGAAAATATCGAAGACCTGTGGGCCGATATCGATCAAGCACTTCGGGCAAGCCAGTAATATTTAGATATGTTCAAACTCATCCGCAGACTCCTGGCTTTCATCGCCAGCGTTGCTGTGATTTTAGGGGCCCTTAAAGTTGCCCTTAATTGGGTTGCTCGCACTGACGAAGGTTCGCACGAAGTATTTGCTGATGATGATGCAGATCATCGAGAAGATGTAGATGTGGATTAATTGAGCACCTATATTCCTGGTAGTTGCAATATCGGACCTGGTGAAATCAAACGCCGCCAGGCAGGGGCAGTTCTCGGAGCGTTCTTGCTCGTAGTCTTTTTGCTCGTTGAAATTCTTCATCATGCCTCGCGTTCACAGCGCCTCTTTGCATTTATACCTGCGCTAGTTTTTTCGGTCGGGTGGGTTCAATCTCGTCGCAAGTTCTGCCTTGCCTTTGGCTTTATGGGAACATTTAATTTTGGGAAACTAGGCGAGCTATCTAAAGTTTCCAATCCTGAGGATCTCAAAGCCGACCGCAAAACAGCGCTCTCTATCTTGGGCAGTGCAGTGCTTATTGCAGGGGCGATAACACTTATCGCCATTCTCATTCCTGTTCAGTAATTTCCCACCTTCGCTCGCTATTATCGCGCCATGAACCAGAAGCCGTCAGCGCTCCACATTGTTCTCAACGGCGTCACCGAAGACTCTCGAGTCCTTAAATGTGCTTGGTCGCTCGGCAACGCTGGTTGGGATGTCGTGGTAGTTGGCGCTTCGCCTGCTACTCATCAGGATTCTTTTGAAATTGGTTACGCGCGAGTGGATCGACTTCCACTCAAGCCAGTCTTCTCGCAGGCACTGGTCGCCAAAGTATTGCGCTTGCTCCGCCGATGGAAGCGCCGGTTGGAAGCAAAAGTTTTGCCCGAGCGAATGCCTGGCATTCCTAATTTCAAACGCGCCAAAGAAGTCATCATCCCCTTTGCTTTGGAATTTATACCCGATGTCATTCATGCCCACGATTACACCGCTCTCCCCATCGCCGGCGCAGTTCGGGATGCACTGCTGAAAGCCGGCCACAACGCGGAACTTATCTATGATGCCCACGAATATGTCCCTGGCGTCTCGCACCTCACCAAGCCGCTAGCCGAGATCTATTCGCGCGAAGAACGGCGGTTGGCGCACGAGTCCGCAGCTATCCTCTCCGTGAGTGAGGGAATGTCTGATCTCCTGATTCCACATCTCGGTATTAGTGATCGTCCTGAAATTGTTGCCAATGATCCGCTCGTCGAAGGTGCATTGCCGAGCGCGCGAAATTTGCGAGCCGATTGCGGCATCGGCCCCGATGTTCCCCTTATGGTCTACTCCGGCGCTGTTGCCCCGCAACGAGGAGTGCAGACAGCTGCCGAAGCACTTCGCTCACTTCCCGGCGTTCACTTGGTAGTAATTGCTAATCCAGCAAATGCCACTGTTATTTCTCTCAAAGATAAATACTCAGATGTGGCCGATCGATTCCATATCCAGCCTTACGTCCCCAACTCCGAGCTCGTCTCCTACCTCTCTGGCGCAACGATTGGCCTCATCCCGATCGTTCACCGCTTAAATCATGAGATTTCGTTGATTACTAAGTTCGGCGAATATATGCAGGCACGGCTCCCCATTTTGGTGAGTGACGTAAAAACAATGTCGGAGGAAGTGCGCCGGCTGGGCAATGGTGAAGTATTTATCGCTGAAGATGTGAAGGACTTTGTTCGCGCGGCGCAGTTGATACTCCAGGCACCAAGTAAATATTCAGAGATTTACACCCCAGAAATATTGGGGGAGCGGACATGGGAGAAGCAGGCCGAAGGCCTAGTAAAGATTTATAACCGAGTAGCAGGGGCCGCACCTTCCGCGCGGCCTCATAAAGGCTTTGCGCTTACTGAGCCGGTGCGCCGATAACGCGAATGCGAACGCCCGGGAAATTTCCGGCCGCAAGTGATCGACGACCATCAACGATCGCTTTCACGCCAGGGAAATCTTTCGCAGTAAGTCCCTTATATTCAGCATGATCGGC
>CAIQXR010000185.1 GCA_903875815.1 uncultured Actinomycetes bacterium | reverse complement strand
GGCTCTTTTGGAGTGGTCACCGCTCGCGCAGTGGCTGCCCTGCCTAAATTATTGAACTTCTCCTGGCATTTAGTCGCCCCTGGTGGACTATTTTTAGCAATGAAGGTGGAGGCAGCATCTGCCGAACTCCTTGAAGCTCAGGAAATAAATAAAAAGACCTTCAAAAAGGTCGCCGCCAGCGAGGTAAAAGAGCTCGAATTAGCAGGAATCCCACTAGCCCGGGTTGTCTCCTTGAAAAAGGCTGGTTAACTACACCTATGGAGCAGAGCGGTCTTGTTGAGGAGGTTTCACGTGAAACATCTCCTACCTCCGAGATAAAGCCTGAAGAGAAGAAAGTCATTGGTGTCCGCCGCCTCAAAGAGCCGATGCCTAGCCCCACAAAAACCCGTATTTTTACCGTCGCCAATCAAAAAGGCGGGGTAGGTAAGACCACCACAGCAGTAAATGTGGCGGCAGCCCTCGCCATGGGTGGCCTCAAAGTCCTCGTCATCGACCTTGATCCCCAAGGAAATGCCTGCACTGCCTTAGGCATCGATCGAAGCGATCTGCCCGGCATGTATGAAGTTTTGGTCCATGAGAGACCGCTTTCTGAAGTTATTAAAAAGGTCGCAGGCTTTCCGCATTTAGAGTGCGCCCCAGCCGACGTTTCATTAGCTGGCGCAGAGATCAATATGGTCTCCTTCGTCTCTCGTGAATCTCGACTAAAACTCGCCATCGCTAATCTCTTGGCAGAGCGAAACGCACAAGGCAATCGCATTGATTACATCATTATTGATTGCCCACCCAGTCTCGGTCTACTTACGGTCAATGCACTCACTGCAGCGAGTGAAGTATTAGTACCTATTCAATGTGAGTACTACTCACTAGAAGGTCTCACACTTCTTCTGCAAACATTGGGGCAAGTACAAGTGATGTTGAATCAAGAAGTTCGCATCTCCACCATCGTCCTAACAATGTTTGATTCACGTACTCGGTTAGCAAATGATGTAGCTAATAGTGTGCGCCAACATTTCCCTAACGAGTTAATTGATGTGCCAATTCCACGTGCAGTTCGTGTTTCTGAAGCGCCATCTTTTAATCAAACAGTGATGACTTATGACGCAGCATCTCCTGGCGCGATTGCATATATGAGTGTGGCACGCGAAATTGCAGAACGCGGTGTTGAAGTGTCAGAACTACCTCTAGGAGTAATTGATGAGCAGTAAAAAAGGCGGCCTCGGTCGGGGACTTGATTCACTTATTCCCACAACTCTCAATTCAGGAAGCGCGCTCGCAACTGAAAAACGCGAACCACTTACTAGCGGCGCTGGTGTCACCATTGCTAATCGCAATGAAGTGGATATCAATGCGATCGTTCCGAACCCCAAGCAACCACGTACTGTCTTTGATCTAGATGCACTCAATGAATTATCTGCATCGATTAAAGAAGTTGGTATCCTACAACCACCAGTCGTGCGCGATCTTGGTAATGGTAAATACGAATTAATTATGGGTGAGCGCCGGTTGCGCGCATCTAAACAAGCAGGACTAAAAACAATCCCAGTAATTATTCGACAGACACCGGACAATGAATTACTCCGTGAAGCGTTGCTCGAAAATATTCATCGCAGCCAATTAAATCCATTAGAAGAAGGCGCTGCCTACCTCAACTTATTAAATGATTTCGGATATACCCACGACGAACTTGCTGCCAAAGTCGGAAAGTCGCGACCCGCAATCTCTAACACGTTGCGTCTGTTAAATCTCCCTGTTGCTGTGCAACGACGCGTTGCCGCTGGTGTGCTTTCCGCTGGTCATGCCCGAGCATTACTCACTATTGATAATGAAGCAGAGATTGAAAAACTTGCGGCCCGAATTGTTGCTGAGGGCTTAAGTGTTCGTGCTACTGAAGAGATTGCATCGACCTATCAAGGTCCAGCAAAGCCAGCTAAAGCTAAAGCAGGCCGCCATCTTTCCCCTCGCCTTAAAGAGATCGCTGATCAACTCTCCGACAAGCTCGATACTCGGGTAAACGTGGAACTAGGCAAAGCCAAAGGCAAAATCACGATTGAATTTGCAACACTGGAAGATCTTGAGCGGATTACCAAACTAATTTAATTAGTTTAAGCCGCGGATCTGCATCTCTTGCTTGAGTACGCCACCCAATGACTTGATGCCATCGCGGATACGTTCTGGTGATGGGTAGCAATACGACAACCGCATGGACCAACTTCCAAAACCATCGGCATAGAAAGCTGTGCCCGGAACGTAAGCCACTTTGGCAACGATCGCCTTAGGCATCATTGCTTTAGTGTCGATCTCTGGTGGAAGTGTGACCCAGACATAGAAGCCACCTTCGGGCTTGGTCCATGTTGCTTCCTTAGGGAAGTGCTTCTCCAATGACTCCAACATCGCGTCGCGACGGGTCTTATAGAGCTGAGTGAATGATGCAATCTGATCACGCCATGGTTGATCAGAGAGATAGCTGGAAATTGCTAGCTGAGAGAAATTAGATGGACAGAGAATTGAGGATTCACTGGCAATAACAATCTTCTCTTTGAGAGATTGTGGAACTAGCGCCCAACCCACACGGAAGCCCGGTGCGATGGTCTTAGAGAACGAACCCAGATAGATAACATTTTCAGAATCTTCGGCGCGCATTGCATTAGGCGACGGCCGATCGAATCCCAGCAAGCCATAAGGATTATCTTCAATGACAAAAATACCTGCCTCGCGCGCAATAGCGAGAATTTCGGTACGGCGATCTGAGGGAAGAAGAACTCCGCCAGGATTCTGATAATTCGGGATGATGTAAATAAATTTAATTTTTCGACCAGCGGCGCGGGTAGTCACGATCGCCTCGCGAAGTGCTTGGGGGATCAGACCATTCTCATCCATCGCAACATGGACTACTTGGGCTTCGTATTGCTGGAAAGTTCCGAGCGCGCCAACATAAGAAGGCGCCTCCACCAAAATGACATCGCCTGGATCGATAAAGATTCGAGAGATGAGATCTAGCGCCTGCTGTGAACCAGTTGTAACGATGACATCATCAGGATGAGCACGAATACCTTCAAGCGCCATAACATCACAGATTTGCTCGCGAAGTTTGGGGTGGCCTTGGCCGCTGCCATATTGGAGCGCTTCCGCACCATTTTCACTAATGAGTTTTGCAACGACTTCGGACATCATCTCCATCGGAAGAGCAGAGAGATTGGGCATGCCACCAGCGAGCGAAACGATATCGGGGCGGGATGCGACTGCGAACAACGCTCGGATTTCACTGGCTTTCATATGGGAGGCGCGATGAGCAAATCTCTCAGTGAGATTCTCAGGGCTACCTGTATGAAGGCGGGTGATGTCGTGGCTCATCCGAGAATTCTCGCACACCTAAGACTGGCCGCGAGAACTAGTTTTGGCTGCTAATTAATCCGAAGACCAGCTCTGCGTAAATCGGAGATTTTCAAGGTACCCGTGGCTGCGTCGGTCTCGGCAGATAAATAGAGACGCTGGATAGCGACCACAATCGACTCGACTAGGGTTTCACGAAAAACCGGATCAGCCAATCGCGCAGCATCACCAGGATTGGTGAGATAACCGCAATCAATTCGGACAGCAGGTGCCTTGGTTAATCGCAGTAAATCCCAACTTTTGGCATGGGTTCGGCAATTCAATAAGTCAGTGCGGGAAGTAATTTCACGCTGTGCCAAAGCAGCAAATCGCTCACCCACTACCGAGTGAACACCGTGAGCATCGCTGCCGTAGTAATAAGAGGCAACGCCATGGGCTCTCTCATTGATGTAATTATCTGCATGTATTGAAATTACAAGGTCGCAATTCGCACCATTAGATAGTGAGACTCGATCAGTATCACTAGGTGTTCCAGTTTTGCTACGAGTGAGAAGCACTGCCACGCCTAATGCAATTAAGCGACCTTCGAGCCGTTGTGCAATATCGAATGCAATATCGCGATCCCATTGATCTGCGCTGGGATCTAACACAATTACTTTATTAGCAAGTGCTGGACCTTTATGAACGCGAGCAACTTCTTCACGCAATTGTGAAGATGCCCCACCAGAAACAGTCTTTACTAATCGCATCAACGCCATCACTGTGGCCGGACCACATGATCCATCAACTTTGACGCCGACAGATTTCTGAAATTCCTTGAGTGCATCTGCGGTGAGCGGTCCATAAATTCCATCGACCCGCCCGACATGAAAACCAAGTTCAACAAGTCGAGATTGCAAGGTTGCAACATCATCACCGCGCAACATAGCGCCACCCTGATACGAGAGGATGCGATCGCCCAACTTCCAACGCGCTTCTTCTAGCGCACGATGGGTCATGGCAGTTACTTCACCGGTGATATTTAAGCCACGATCTTGTTGGAAAGCTTTTACAGCAGCTTCCACTTCTGGTGAAAAATAATCAGAAGCCGAAGCAAGATATCCCAACCGACTTAAGGTATTGGTGGTGAGAAGTAATAAATCCCCACGATCTCCTAGTTTTAAATCAGGGAGTTCGTGGGGAGTCATAGGAATTTTCTTTGCGCGAGAACTGCGGCTTAGAGGAAAGCGTCGAGTTCCTTGAGAAGTGCTGGCTTTGGCTTGGCGCCAATGATGGTCTTTACAACTTCGCCATTAACAAAGACATTGAGAGTCGGAATCGATGTGATGCCGTACTTCATGGCAATCGCTGACTCTTCGTCGGTGTTGAGCTTTACTACTTTGATCTTGGTTGCGTGCTCAGATGCGATCTCATCCAAGATTGGACCAACAGCGCGGCATGGGCCACACCACTCTGCCCAGAAATCAACAAGAACTGGTGTTGAGCTCTTAAGGACTTCAGCATCAAAATTTGCAGTTGTTACAGGTGTTGCTGCGCTCATGGCTTCTCCATTTATTAGTAGTGCTTGTGGTTAACGATAGTGCTCAGTGCTTAAAAGCAGATGGGTAGATCTTAATGACCAGCGAGGAACTTTTCAGCGTCTAACGCTGCCTGACATCCCGAACCGGCTGCAGTAATTGCTTGGCGATAGGTATGGTCAACAAGGTCTCCGCAAGCAAAGACGCCAGTGAGGTTGGTGCGGGTGCTGCGACCCTCAACCGAGACATAACCTTCAGCATCACAGGCAACTTGGCCAACGACGAGTTCGCTACGTGGCACGTGGCCGATTGCAACAAAGAGACCGCTGAAATCACGGGTGCTCTCTTCGCCAGTAACAGTGTTACGCAATTTCAAGCCGGTCATATTTGCTTCACCAAGCACATCAGTGACTTCAGTGTTCCAAACGAATTCAATTTTTGGATTGGCCATCGCGCGTTCAGCCATGATCTTGGAAGCGCGCAATGAATCGCGGCGATGAATCAAAACAACTTTGCTGGCGAAACGAGTAAGGAAGTTTGCTTCCTCCATCGCAGAGTCGCCGCCACCAACAACTGCAATCTCCTTCTCACGGAAGAAGAACCCATCACAGGTCGCACACCAAGAAACGCCATGACCAGAAAGTCGCTTCTCGTTAGGAATTCCAATTTCTTTATAGGCAGAACCCATCGCCAAGATAACGGCTTTAGCCTTGAGAACATTGCCTGACCCATCGGTGAGAACTTTGATTTCGCCATCAAGTTTCATATCAACAATGTCATCGGTGATTAGTTTCGCGCCAAACTTGGCAGCTTGCTTACGCAAATTCTCCATGAGATCTGGACCCATAACACCATCAGGAAAACCAGGGAAATTTTCTACTTCGGTAGTGTTCATGAGAGCGCCACCAGCGGTAACAGAACCTTCATAAATTACTGGGCTTAACTCTGCACGCGCTGCATAAATAGCTGCGGTGTAACCAGCAGGACCAGAACCGACGATGACTAACTCGTGAATATCGCTCATCTGCTCAGCCTATCTTTTTTCGATCTCGCCTTTGCGGATAAATCGCTGGGTGACGAGCGTAATCATAGAGCGCACCTCTTCTACTTTAAAAAGATAGGTGAGCGCGAGGTAGAAGGCCCCGGTAATAGTCAGAACAATTGCCAACTTGCCAATATTCCCACCCGGCAGATGGTGTTGTGAAATATGGAGTGGGAAGCCAACAACGAAAGCGAGCCCAAAGAGTTTGAGGTAAAACCCAGTCACTTCACGGATGCGGATATTGATCTCATATCGGCGCAGGAGCCGGATCGTGCTCCACGCTCCAATGAAATAACTAACGGAGAGCGCACCGCCAAGCCCAACGGTTACCCAGCGCGGTGCCAAAGCGAGGGCGGCGACCACTGATAAGCCAGCACCCACGATGTTCATGAGGAAATTGGAGAGCACTTGGAGTTTCACATTTTCAAAGGCGTTAAGACCACGCAAAGCGATCAGATTGACGCTCATCGGCATCAAGCCAAGCCCCAGCGCGGCCAAGACTTTGCCAATATATTGCGCATCGCCATCAGGAATTCCAAAGAAGAGCACCCGAGTAATTATTGGCCCAAAGAGGAAGAAAGCCACGGCGCTCGGCACAGTAATAATGCCCACCAAACGCATCGCTTTCACTAGTTGGTCATGAATGAGATCAGGACGCTTATCAATCACAAAACCTGAGAGGTGAGGCAACAGCGCGGTCATGACAGAAATGGTGATAATCGAATGCGGCAACATCATGATCAAAATGGCGTTGCTATATGGGGTGAATCCCACACCAGTAGTGATTCCTGCCTTTGCGGCATGAACTGCGGCGCGAGTGGAGATATTCACCGTAACCAAATAACTGATCTGTGAGATAGCAGCGAAGGCAAGAGTCCACAGCGCCAATCGAGTGGATTTTGCAATCTCTTTATCGCGCCAATCAAAGCGCGGGGTAATACGAATTCCAGTTCGGCGAATTACTGGAACTAAGACCAACGCCTGAACTAAGTATCCGGCAGTAGTGCCAGCACCAATCCAAATAACTTCGGAGTGCGTGATACTTCCGACCGATAAATTATGGGCGTT
>CAIQXR010000184.1 GCA_903875815.1 uncultured Actinomycetes bacterium | reverse complement strand
CGAGAAGTAGTGGAACAGTGAGGATCCAGTCAACGTAGCGGTATGCCTCATTGAATGCGCCTTGCTGGGTTCCGATTGTTACTGCGCCGCCCTTTGAGGCGTCGTTGAATGAGTTGAAGATACGGAAGTAGTGGTATCCAGCAATGAATGTAACCATTGATGACATCACGAGTGCACTGCGGTACTTAGCTAGAACGCGACTCTGTCCCACGAGGGTGTAGACGGTGCATGCGAGCATTGAGATAAGGCCGAAAGAGAAGATGTTGTATAACGAACTCCACTGGCCGCTTGAGAGTTGAAGCATTCGGATATTCCTCCTGTTGTGGAGTCAGAAGAGGGTCCGAGATGGCTCGGCTCTGAGCTCCTTAAGGAATAGTGTGAACTAAATGAGTGGTCTAGACCACAAAAACCACGATCTTTTCGCTCCTTTTTGCAAATTATTTGCATATAAATCGGACATTTTTACGCTCGCCAGGTCAATCAGTACGCACTGCCCGCCAATCAAAGCGAGCGGTGGTCAGCATATGTGGCACGGTCAATGACCAGACGATGACCAGGGTTGACCAGAGCAAGCCCGATCCAAATGTATGGGGCGCAAAAATCATCAGGCCGGCGCCTAGCGCGAGTGTTCCGACTACGGCATAGAGCCCAGGGAAGATCGCAGATTTATAGGCAGCTGCCACGTGATTGGCGGTCGCAGCGCCAAGCGCCTTCGGAAGTTTGGGAACGAGCCTGGCGGTATGGCGCACTGCGTGCCAACAACCAAAGTAGATAGCAAAAGTAATGAGCGGAGGCGCAATTAATGAGAGCGCCGTGAGGAGTAGCAAATCTATGACAAGGAGAAAAGCCCATTGCACCGCAAGGATGATCGCCGAAATTACCGCAGCGATGAGTACAACTTGGCGAATGAGATGGCCATGAGTTCCGGCCCAGCCACCGAGTGAATGGTTGATTCGATTTAAGGCGCTCACAGATCGGCTATCGGTGAGTGGGAGTGCCACTGGCAAAAAGCCTGCGGGTAGCGCATAGCACACTTCCAAAATCCAGGACCGAGCTTTCTCGCCGTGTGCCTTGCGCCATTCATTGGCGTAGGCGGCATCACCAAAACCAAAGTGAAGCGAGCTCATCACCAATACAAATTGGAAGCCATACATATTCCACGTTGCGATTGCGATACCAGCGAGAACGGCAATCACTACATAGGTAACAATAAAGAGTAGGAATTTCGAGCGTGGCCGCGATGGCAAAGTAATCAAATGATCAATTGCCCCATGTGGGATTCCCAGTAAAAGTGCAATTAAGGCGATCACTACTTGAGCGGAAATCGCAAGATCGACTCCGGCCATGTGAAGTATTGAAAAGAGCAGGATCGCTGCCAGCGCCGCTATGCGCGAAAAGCGTTGAGCTACTAGATAAACCTGAGATAGCCCTAAATTCATAAGGTAAGAGTAGGTGAAATTGATCGACAATAGGAGAGGATTAGGTGTGGCTCACTGGCATTACCTCTTCGTGCTGATCTTTATTTCAGTATGCGCCTTGGGCGTTAATTTTGGATTTCGACTTCATATCTCTCGCTCGTGGCGAATCTTTCTCGCCACCGATTGCTCAGTGCTAGTCATCTACACCGCATGGGATATCTACGCCGTTAAGCACCACAACTGGAGCTTTGATCCGAAGCAAATTCTGGGCCTGACTATTGGCGGCACTCTGCCGATTGAAGAGATTCTCTTCTTTGTGATTGTTCCGCTGATGACGATCTTGAGTTACATCGCGCTCTCTAAATTGCTTCCCAAGTTCGCACTGGGGGCAAAGAAATGATCTACTCCGATATCGCCCTCGATGCAGTCCTACTTGCAGTTGTCTTTGATCTTTTCATTTTGCGCACCCAAATGATGACTCGGGGCATCTTCTGGCTGACCTACGGCCTGATTTTGCCCTTCCAATTACTCACTAATTGGTGGCTCACTTCCAAGAACATCGTCATGTATTCCGCAAATGACATCATCGGTCGTCGCCTCGCCGGCGCACCCATTGAAGATCTGCTCTTTGGCTTCTCAATGATTCTGGTGACGCT
>CAIQXR010000183.1 GCA_903875815.1 uncultured Actinomycetes bacterium | reverse complement strand
GAGAGGTTGGCACCAAAGGCCGATCCGACACCGAGGGCCTGCGCGTAGACCAAGCCGTGGTAGCTAGGGTCTGGCTCATTGAAACCAGGGAACTTTGCTGCCTGCTTAGCAAAGTCAAAATTGCCGGAATCAACAATCGCACCGACTACGGCATTGCCATGACCGGAGAGGAACTTGGTCGCGGAGTGAACAACAACATCGGCGCCATGTTCGATGGGGCGAATTAAGAATGGTGTTGCCACGGTGTTATCCACGATCAACGGCACTCCTACTTCGTGCGCAACTTTGGCGACAGCTGCAATATCCAAAATTTCATTCTTGGGGTTGGCAATCGTCTCACCGAAGAAGGCCTTAGTATTGGGGCGAACAGCTTTCTTCCATGACTCAGGATCATTGGGGTTCTCGACGAATGTCACATCGATACCGAACTTCTTCAATGTGTAATGGAAGAGGTTGTAGGTGCCACCGTAGAGGCTGGGGCTCGAGACAATGTGGTCGCCCGCTTCGGCAACGTTTTGAATCGCATAGGTTGTTGCGGCAGAGCCAGAAGCAAGAAGAAGGGCAGCGACGCCACCTTCCAGAGATGCCACGCGCTGTTCGACTGCATCTTGAGTGGGATTCATCAAGCGGGTGTAAATATTTCCGAGTTCAGCTAATCCAAAAAGATCGGCAGCATGCTTGGTGTCGCGGAATTGATATGCAGTTGTTTGATAGAGCGGTAGTGCGCGAGCACCTGTCGTGGGGTCCGGAACTTGGCCGGCGTGGACTTGGCGCGTTTCGAATGCAGCCTTAGCTAGATCAAATGACATGAGTAACCTCCCAGAAAATAAGGGGGTCATACAAAGATGCCGAAAGCCGAATGGATACGGCAATTTCGTAGGACCCGCGCTTGCTGATTGCACTGTGCAATCAACCTGGTCTTCACCCGAAGCACCCCACCGCGGTGGAGGGTTGCCGTCCAGTAAGTCGGGGCTAAAACCTGGAACTCGTGACCGAGATAAATACTAAGCGATCAACCCTGTTCGCGCCAACCCGAAGTGATGGGAAGGCGACGATCTTTTCCAAAGGCACGGCTAGAAATCTTCGTGCCAGGCGGATATTGCCGGCGCTTATATTCAGCGGCGTCGACTTTGCGAATGATTTGCATCGCCAGTTCCTTATCGAAGCCGGCCGCAATCACGCCCGCTAGTCCCAAATCCTCTTCGATATAAATATGAAGAATTTGGTCGAGAACTTTGTAGTCGGGAAGTGAATCAGAATCTTTCTGTCCTGGACGCAATTCCGCACTCGGCTCTTTCTCAATCGAGGAGACCGGAATCGGTGGCTCGTGACCCTCGGCGATTGCTCGCGCATTGCGCCAACGCGCAAGTGCCCAGACTTCAACTTTCAACAAATCTTTAATCGGTGCATATCCGCCAACGGCGTCGCCGTAGAGGGTCGAATACCCCACTGCCAATTCAGATTTATTTCCCGTCGCGAGGACGAGGTGTCCCTCTTGATTGGAGAGCCCCATCAATGTTGTGCCACGCACGCGAGCTTGCACATTCTCTTCAGCCAAGCCAGTGAGTCCCAAATTATCTAAGAAGCTAGCGACCATCGGTTCGATCGAAATCACTCGATAGTTCAAGCCAATCGCGCGCGCTAATTCTTTGGCATCGGCGAGCGAGTGATCCGAGGAATATCGGCTGGGAAGTCCCACGCCATAGACCCGCTTGGCACCCACAGCATCTGCAGCGATGGCAGCAACGAGTGCGGAATCAATACCGCCAGAAAGTCCAAGCAGAACGCTGGGAAATTTATTCTTCTCGACATAATCCCGGAGACCGTTTACCAGCGCCAACCAGGTCTGTTCGAGATCGTCATAGCGTCGGGCCACGCCAGGTGTCAGAGTCTTGAAGGGCGCTACTGCATCTTCAGAGATTACGAGATCGGGCTGACTTGTTGATTTCATCGCCGTGATATCGACCAACATCAGACCATCGTGAAATTGTGGAGCGCGGGCAAGAACGTCACCTTTGGCATCGACGACAATGCTGTCGCCATCAAAGACCAAATCATCTTGCGCGCCAGTCATGTTGACATAAACCAGCGGCGCCCCGATCTCGCGGGCGCGGGTCTTTACCAATGTCAGGCGGAGATCATTCTTATTTCGCTCAAAGGGGCTGCCATTAGGAACAAGAACTAAGCCAGGATTTCGAGCTGCTAGCTGTGCGACTGGACCTTCTGATCGCCAAATATCTTCACAGATGGCAAAGCCAATATCGACGCCGTGGAAGCGAGCAACTAAAGATTTATTGCCAGGAACGAAATTTCGGAATTCATCAAAGACGCCATAGTTAGGAAGATGGTGCTTGATGTAGGTAGCAACAATCTGGCCACGATAAATGAGCGCGATTGCATTTTGTGGCTTGTGATTCTCGCTCTCCTCCAAATAGCCCACGACGACCAAAATCTCGCCACAGTTATGTGCGACAAGTGCATCGGCTAACTCCGATACAGCGGCGCGACTAGCTGCTCGAAAAGTGGAACGCAGCGCCAAATCCTCAACGGGATATCCGGTAATCGTCATTTCGGGGAAGAGGGCAATGTGAACGCCTTGATCCGCAACTTTCGCCACGCTCTCCAGAATGAGGGCGCTATTTCCGTGCAGATCTCCGACTGTGGTGTTGATCTGCGCCAGGGCAACCCGAAGGGTGGTGAACTCTCGCGTGACCTCGCCGCTAGCCATAAGGGGAGCCTACGCTAAACTCATTCCCAGCACTCACTCACTACTTACATGAACCAGGGACCGATTTCGGCCTTGAGTTAAAAGCTTCGCAACGAAGCCCAAGAGAAGAGGTTCTCTCATGAGCCGTATCAGCATCAGTGATCTCGCTGCCAAAAAGCGCACGGGCGAGAAATGGTCCATGCTCACTTGCTACGAGCAGATGACTGCCGGAATTTTCGACGAGGCAGGTATTCCTGTACTCCTTGTGGGCGATAGCGCCGGCAACAATTTCCTGGGTGAAGAGAACACCATTCCTGTCACCGTCGATGAACTCATGATGCTCACCACTGCGGTCGTTAAATCATCCGAGCGCGCCATGGTCGTGGCAGATTTCCCCTTTGGCTCCTACGAAGCCTCACCTGAACAAGCCCTGGCAACCGGCATCCGATTTTTTAAAGAGGCGAAAGCCCACGCCATCAAACTGGAAGGTGGCACGCGAGTTGTTCCGCAGATCAAACGCTTGATTGAATCCGGCATTCCCGTCATGGGGCATCTCGGTCTTACCCCGCAGTCGGTTCATGCCCTCGGCGGATTTAAAGTCCAAGGCCGCGGCGCCGATGGCGAGCGAATCAAAGAAGATGCCCGGGCGCTACAAGCGGCTGGAGTCTTTGCCATCGTCCTCGAGCTTGTGCCAGAAGATTTGGCGAAAGAGATTGCCGAAGAACTGACCATTCCCATCATTGGCATTGGTGCGGGCAAATATTGCGATGCCCAAGTCATCGTCTGGACTGACTTAATGGGACTCACCGTTGGCGCACCCAAGTTGGCCAAGGCCTACCGAAATCTTCGCGCCGAAATGATTGCAGCCGCCCAGGAATGGTCGGCCGATGTGGCTTCGGGACAATTCCCTGGCCCAGAACAAACCTTCCATTAAGCCCATTAATCGCGGCACTTCTCGGCCGTTAATGCATGCCTAGGCATACCTGCGCATGCCCGCACATTAGGATCCCTCCATGCTGAAGAAGTTCGCGGTCGATCTCACGCCACTCAAGAAATATCCGAACTTCCGCTACTTATGGTCGGCGGGATTGATCAGCAATTTTGGATCAATGGTCACTTATGTGGCCTTACCGTTTCAGATCAAACTCCTCACCGGCTCTTATCTGCAGGTGGGTGCCATCGGATTAGTCGAACTCCTCCCCCTCATCATCTTTGGTCTCTACGGCGGAGTGCTCGCCGATAAAGTCGATCGTAAGAAGATGATTTGGACGACCGAGTTCTTCGCCCTCTTCGTCTCGTTGACACTCTTTGCGAATTCTCGGCTTCATCATCCCCACGTGATTTTGCTCTTCATCGTGGCCGGAACATTTGCGGCCGTGGATGGCTTGCAGCGCCCCAGCCAAGATGCGATTTTGCCGCGCATCATTGAGCATCAAGATCAGCCATCAGCAGGTTCGCTCATGAGTCTGCGTTGGCAATTTGGTGCCATCACCGGTCCAGCTGCTGCGGGATTTCTTCTGGCCACATTAGGTATTGGCGCCGGCTATCTCTTCGATGTCGCTTCCTATGTCATCTCACTTGTGCTGCTGGCCAAAGTCAGCGCCGTGCCACCATCGGCTGAAAATGAACTTCCAGATTTTCAAAACCTTATCAATGGCGTTCGCTATGCCGTGACCCGCAAGGATTTACTGGGAACTTATGTGGTTGATTTAGCTGCCATGTTCTTCGCCATGCCCAATGCGCTATTTCCATTCTGGGCCGATCAACTCCACGCCCGCTGGGCTTTGGGGCTCTTCTATGCCGCCGGAACAATCGGTGCCATTTTCACTACTCTCACAAGTGGTTGGATCCGCACCTATCGCTTTCATGGTCGCGCCGTCATGTTGGCGGCCCTCGGCTGGGGAATTGCGATCACGATTTCCGGTGCTACACATTCCCTCGCCATCACGGTAATTTTCTTGGCGCTCGCCGGCGCATCCGACCAAGTCAGCGCCCTGTGCCGAAGTGCGTTGTGGAATCAATCCATCCCTGATGAATATCGCGGCCGCTTGGCTGGAATTCAACTTCTCTCGTACTCGGTAGGGCCACTCGGTGGCCAAATGCGCGCCGGATCAATGGCTGCGTGGACCAATTTGCGCACTTCCGTGGTCAGTGGCGGCCTGCTCTGCATTGGATTTGTCTCGCTTTTTTCCGCTGCACTCCCTGATTTTCGTAAATATGACTCCCAAACGAACGAATTTGCGGTCGAACAGAAGAAAATTCGCGATCAGGAAGCAAATAATTCGCAAAATTGATCGCCCGTAAGATTTTTTTCAGAAATTTTCGGAACTTTTCGAAAAATTTCGATATCAAATTCTTGGAAAAGCACAAAAAAATAAAAAAATAATGTTGCGACACGCTAGAGGTTTTTCACTCAAAATAGTGGAAAGTTTTTGCAATTGATGACACGCTATTCCATGAACAGGTTCGGTGACGGATCGAACTATTCTGATTAGGAGATCTAAATGGCTGCAGCTAAGAAATCTGCTCCAAAGCGCAAGAAGGCAGCTGCTAAGGCAGCACCAGCAAAGCGCAAGAAGGTCGCTGCTAAGAAGGCAGCTCCAGCAAAGAAGGCCGCTCCAAAGCGCCGCAAGAAGGCAGCTGCTAAGGCAGCTCCTGCTAAGAAGGCAGCTCCAAAGCGTCGTAAGAAGGCAGCTTCAAAGGCAGCTCCTGCTAAGAAGGCAGCTCCAAAGCGTCGCAAGAAGGCAGCTTCAAAGGCAGCTCCTGCTAAGAAGGCAGCTCCAAAGCGTCGTAAGAAG
>CAIQXR010000182.1 GCA_903875815.1 uncultured Actinomycetes bacterium | reverse complement strand
TCTTATTGAGGGCTTCTTCAACTTGGGCGCGTGAACTCATATGAGAAGGATAGGTGGCTTTAGTTTTTAGTTAGGGCTGCGAAGCACTCTTTGCGGAAGTGGGCCCAGACAGGCTCGAACTGTCGACCCACGGATTAAAAGTCCGTTGCTCTACCGGCTGAGCTATAGGCCCCACTGCGCTAAATTCAATGTGCGCCTGCGAATTGTAACTGTTTATTAGCGACTTCTAGAACTCGATCACTTTGCGTAGAAAGGACCAAAAGGTGCCCTTTTGGTCCTTCTCTGATACTCTCGTCCAAGGAGGTCACCATGGCTGTGAACGTAAAATTGTCGGAAGATCTAGTTGAAATCGCTCAGCGGCGTGCCGCGGTGGAACATCGCTCAGTCCCAAAGCAGATTGAGTTCTATTTCAAAATGGCCCTCATTGCCGAAGAGAACCCTGATCTTTCTTTTTCGCTAATTCGCGAGATTCTTCTCGCTAAATCTGAACCTGCGACAGAAGAATACATATTTGGATAATGCGGATTCTCCTTTCCCCACGATTTTCCAAACAACTTAAGCGCCTACACCCCGCTGAAAAGAAAGTTCTTGATCGCCAGATAAACAAGTTGATCGAGACCCCAACGCTGGGTGATCCAAAAATTGGAGACTTAGCTGGGGTCTACATATTCAAATTTAAAGTAAAAGATCAACTCTGGCTTCTCGCTTATGAGTTGGAATCCAAAACTTCGCTCACTTTATTGGCCATAGGCCCACATGAGAATTTTTACCGCGACCTCAAAAGGTAATTGAAAAAGTAGTTCGCATTAAATTACCTAAGCAGCTTCGTTCAATACATCTGTCTTGCAGATGACATCGACAAGACGATGTGGGTTTCCATCTTTAAAGATGAACAAGCTGTCGAAGAGCCAGGTAGCCAAAAGCAAAACCACTACTACAACAGAGGCAATCGAAGCCGCCGTACTTGGAATAATTGTCACGATCCCAGATAAGATGCCAAAAACTAGATATGCAGCAAATGGCAATCCAAATTGGCGAATAGCCATATGGCCCCATTTAACAGACGTGCCAGTTTTCTGGTCGTATACACGTAGCTTCACAATCTGCTTGCCGGGAGTCTGGCCTTGGCCCCACACAACAAGTGACCAGATGAACCAGCCGATGCCAAGGGTCACGATGTACATCGCAACATCTACGGCGTAACCGCCGAGTCGATGTTGGCGGGAGGCGATTGCGTGAGGGTAATTTTCCATGTCTGAAGTATCGCCGAAAAGAGCCAAATTTTTCGGAAAATAATGGTCAAAATTAAATCTTGAAGTCCTCGCGATATGACCACTCGACCAGAATTAGAAGTGAACAGAGCAGAGTCGCCAATAAGGATGGGAAATAGAAGACCTTGTCGATGATGATTCCGATAGGGGGACTGCCCGGGAAGAGGCTGCGCAGACCGATCAGGGAGAAGGTCAAGGCCGCTGCCCAAGTGAGGGCGATAAGTGAAGGCGGACGCTTATGGGAGGCGATGAGATAACTCATCACAGCTACCGAGCCGAAGGCGGTGAACATCAAGAAGAGAATGATGATCGTTAGTAGTTTGGTAGATGAAGAACGCTCGGCCGTGAAGATCGATGAGGTGAGACCGTTGTTGTACTCACCGATTGCATCAGTAATTGTGCTGTCCTTATCGGCGCTAACTTCTTCTCCAGATTTGGTCCAGAGTACGTGCTTCATAGAGATCTCAAAAGTGTCGATCGAGCGGGTGTAATCCAATGGCAGGATCGGTAAGTTCTGAACGTTCTTCTTGGCATCGATGTATTCAGCTGACATCGGAACTTCAAATTTATATTTATCAAATGGGTAATGGGATATGTCCGCAGCAGATGAATTTGAGCTTTCATCAATGGTGGTATTTACGCCGCCAGTCGGAACATTGCTCTTAAAGTTAAAGACGTTGGAACCAGAATTATCTTTACTTTCAATCGCATCGACATGAAGGTTGACATCTACCAGCGGCATCCAGCCACTGCGATAGCGATAGCCCAAAGTGTCATCGAGTGGCCATGGCTCGATACGAGCGGTGGCTTCACCGGTCAGTGCATCAACGGAGGTGATCTGGGTATAGACGTCATAGCGCTTTTGGGTCATCTTGGAAGCGAGGACGTTATCGGTCTTATCCGCCGCTGAAGTATCAGTGCCTTGGGACATAAAAGTTACTACACCGGCATAGAGAATGACGAAGACGATAATTCCTGCGATCGAACGTCGTCCACCTGGGTGCAATTGGCGCCACTTCTGAATCATGGGAAAAGTGTAAAAGTTGTAGTCACGAAAAATGAGCTTTTTAGATAGTTAAATGGTCAGAGTTAACGATTACCAGATCGAAGTCCAACGCCCACATTCAAATTGGCTGATCTCGAGGCGGTGTATGAGCCGCTATTTGGCTTGAGAGCTGCGTAAAGAACCGCAGATCCGTGTGCGGAGGGTTTCCACGTGCAAGTCACTGTTTTACTCGAAGTGCCAATCGACTTACATCCCGGAATAGGTTTATTTGCCCAGTAGAAGGTCACTTTGCCATCTTGGCTTGAAGTGGCGACGATGCCTACTGGTGTTCGCATATAGGCGCTTGTTCCGCCGCCGACAAGAGCGATGGTGATAGTCGTCCCCGAGTTATTTGCCGTAACAGTCAATACATAGGTCGCCGATGCCGATCCCATTGAGTTAAAGCCAGTAATTGTGTAAGTCGTCGCAGACTGGGCGTTGGTGGGCGTTCCTGAAAATACGCCAGTGCTTGTATTGAAAGTCATGCCGGTCGGCGCAGCAGGTGAAATGGTGAAAGTGTCAATCGATCCACCGGTGCTCAGCAAGAAGTAACCAATTATTGGGCTTCCAGCTGAAACGGTCTCCGAGTTATTCCACAAAACAATAGTTGGGGTGGAGAGGTTGGCAACATAAATATTTAACGTTGTAACGGTATTCGCATTTGTTGGATCAGTGGGATAGATATCCATCGCATACGTTCCATTTGCAGTATTGGAAGCAACTGTCACAACGCCCGTTGAAGCATTGATGGTTATTCCCGCGATCTGTTGGCCAGTAGTGTGCTGAGACATACTCCAACTCCAAGTTGAGACAGCTCCGGTACCACCTGAAACGGTTGGGGAGCTTGAAGCCGAATAACCATTACTGACGTGAATATCGTTATAGGTCGCCCGAATAGCGGCAGCCACAGGGAAATTAGTGAGCGTGTTTGACGTGCCACCATAGACGCTGGAATCTCCAGTGTAGGTGGCATAGATATTGAAGCTTGCCGTAGTGGTGTCACTTACACCCCACCAGCAAGAGCCAGTGCCGCTATAAAGATAAACATTCGAACAGACTGCAACACCATTGGCAAAGAAGGTCATAGTTCCGCCACCGCCAACGCCAGTGCTTCCCATCAATTGGACCTGTCGATTAACTGTTACACCATAAACTGTCGTGCCTGAAATATTGGCAGCCCTTATTGTGATGGTTCCGTAAACTTTATTAACCGTGATCGTGATCGGAGCCGTCTTTATTGTTCCCGCCCCATCTGTGGCTGTCACGATCATCGCATAGGTGCCACCTGCAGTTGTATTCGAGACGGTGATGGTTCCGCCCGATATTGACATCGTGTAGACAGTTGAACTATCTGACGCTTTCACAATTGACCAAGTCCATGTCGATGGCGATCCCACGCCGCCAGAAACTGTCGCTGGAATGGTGAGCGCCGTGCCAAAGGAAGTGGAAGTGTCCGTATACGACAAGTTAATTGCGATGCG
>CAIQXR010000181.1 GCA_903875815.1 uncultured Actinomycetes bacterium | reverse complement strand
GATCCAGCCCTTCTCAATCTCTGCGATGAGCTCGGTTTCTATGTTGTTGGTGAAGCCAATATCGAGTCGCATGCATTCCAAGATTCGCTCTGCGATGATCAGCGCTACCTCACTCCATGGGTAGATCGCGTTGCCCGAATGATTCAGCGCGATATTCACCACCCATCGGTCATTCTCTGGTCACTGGGTAATGAATCCGGCCATGGCCACAACCATGAAGCTGCAGCAGCATTTGCTCGTAGCTTTGATCCTTCTCGTCCGCTTCATTACGAAGGCGCAATTCGTAAGGGTTGGCTCAAGGGCAAGAGCGTTACCGATGTGGTCTGTCCGATGTATCCATCGATCAACGCAATCATCAGTTACGCCAAATCAAAGGAACTCGATCGCCCATTAATTATGTGCGAGTACTCGCACGCTATGGGTAACTCCAATGGAAATCTTGCTGAGTACTGGGAGGCAATCCACGCGCTTCCTGGCCTACAAGGCGGATTTATTTGGGAGTTCTGGGATCACGGAATCGAACAACATCTCGGCAAGGGCAAAGTTCGCTCTGCTTACGGCGGCGACTTTGGCGAGACCAAGCACGACGGCAATTTCTGCTGCGATGGCATGGTCTTCCCGGATCGCACTCCCAAGCCAGCGATGCATGAAATGAAGGCAATTGCTGCGCCACTTCAGATCTCCAGCAAGAGCGCCATCAGCGGCCGGTTCGCCATTTTCAACAAGAACTTCTTCGTTGATACCGCTGACTATGAACTCCGTTGGAAGATCACTGCCAATGGCGAACTCGTTGACTTTGGCAAAGTAAAGGCGCCTACGATCAAGCCACGCGCAACCGCTTCTGTCCTGATCTCCTCCAAGCATCTGCGCAAGCCAACTGCGCATGGTGAGCGCTTCATTACTTTCTCCGTGGTACGCAAATCCCCTACCCCATGGGCTTCTGCAAATACTGAAATAGGTTGGGCGCAATTCCCACTGACATCGATGGCTATTGCAAAGCCAAAGACCATCAACTCCTCTCACCTCACTGCTGTCGTTGATGACAATGGCTGGCTGCAACTCCCTTACGGCGAAGTGGCACCTGCTCTCACTCTCTTCCGCGCTCCAACAGATAACGATCGCATCGGCCATGCCGCAACGAAGTGGCAGAACTGGGGCCTTGCCGCTCTCAAGCGCGAGAAGATCAAAGTCACTCGTACCCCACGGGGCACCACCATTCGTTCCGAGTGGATCACCGGTTCTGGTATCGCTGTTAAGCACACCCAACTCGTCGAGCAAGTTGTCGGCGGTATTCGTGTGACCGAGACTGCCGTACTTCCACCTGCTCTTGATGATGTGGCACGCGTCGGAACAACTCTGGAGCTCGCCGGTAACCTCGATCAATTCGAGTACTTCGGCGTTGGTCCACATGAGAACTATCCCGATCGCCGCCTCGGCGCTGTCGGCACTTATCTCAGTTCTGTGGCCGAGCAATACACGCCCTATGTTCGCCCGCAAGAAAATGGCGGCCATAACGGTGTGCGTTGGTTCGCACTCTTTAACTCCAATGGCGATCGTTTGAAGTTCATCATGGATAAGCCTCGCCAAGTCTCCGTAACTCCGCATCGAGCTGCTGATATTGCGGCCGCAACCCACGATGTTGACCTCAAGCCATCGGGCCATAGCGTCGTCACCATGGATGCGGCTCACCGTGGCCTCGGTACTGCCTCATGTGGTCCAGATACTTTGGCCTCTTACATCATCAAGCCCGGTACTTACACCTGGTCATGGACACTAGTTACTGAATAGTTATCAATCTGCAGCAATCAGCACCTGAGATACCGCAGCCCTGCCCTATCCTGACCGATAAGGTAGGGCTGTGACTCATTCGCAGACCCAGCTCTCAGGCGGAATCATCCGCTCCGATCGCCAGATGGCCGACTCGCGTTCGATCAAATATTACGACGCTGGCACGGTCGATCGCAACGCTATTGATGAGCGTCCCTTTGAAGAGCGCCCAGGAATCGGCGAGCTCCGCTTAGATCTGCTTACCGGGGATTGGATCGCAATGGCGGCCCACCGGCAAGGTCGAGTCTTCTTGCCGCCGAAAGAACTCTGCCCGCTCTGCCCCACCAAGCCCGGATTACTCTCTGAAATTGCTGATACTAATTATCAAGTTGTTGTCTTTGATAATCGCTCGCCTTCACTCGCTGCGCCATCCGACGATTGGCACCTACCCGAGAATGCGGGAATCCAGACTCCGCTCGCCGATGCCGCTGGAAAGTGTGAAGTAATCTGTTTTACCGATGATCACGAGACTTCTTTTGGAGCGCTCCCAGAATCCCAGATCCGTGTCGTCATGGAGGCGTGGCGCGATCGCACTCGCGAAATTTCGAAGCTTCCATACATTAAGCAAGTCTTTCCCTTTGAAAACCGTGGCGAAGAGGTGGGCGTGACGCTTAATCACGCGCATGGTCAGATCTACGCTTACTCGTATTTGACTCCTCGCACCGAAAAAATGTTGGCAGTTGCTCGCGCCCATAAGGCAAAGCACAACACAGTCCTGCTCGATGATCTCATCGCTCGCGAACTCAAGGATCAGGTGCGAATCATCGCCCAGAACGAGCATTGGCTTGCCTATGTTCCGTTTGCCGCCCGTTATCCCTTTGAAATTCATGTTGCACCGCTCCACGGCGTTGCTGATTTAGCCGAACTCTCGGATGCTGCGGCAGATGCTTTCCCAGCAATTGCCAAAGAAGTTCTTGCACGCCTCGATGGCGTATTTGGAATTCCGATGGCCTATATCGCTGCCTGGCATCAAGCACCTGTTGATGAAGGTCGCGATGTATTGCGTCTGCATTGGCAGATCTGCTCGATTCGCCGTGCGCCAGGAAAGTTGAAATACCTTGCTGGCTCGGAATCTGCGATGGGCGCTTTCATTATGGATATGAAGCCTGAACAATCGGCGGCACAGCTGCGAGAGGTGAAGATTTAATGCGCGTTTTAGTAACTGGCGGGGCCGGATATATTGGTGGTACTGCCACAGCGATTCTTTTGGATCGCGGTTTTGATGTCACCGTACTAGATGACTGTTCCACTGGCCACTCTGAAGCAGTAGATCCACGAGCTACCTTTATCAACGGGTCTATTCTTGATAACGCTACCGTCGCAAAGGCTCTTGCTGGAGTTGAAGCGGTTCTGCACTTCTCGGCGAAATCACTCGTTGGCGAATCGGTCAATAAGCCGGAGATCTATTGGAATACCAATCTCAATGGATCGCGAATTTTGTTAGAAGAGATGCGCCAGGCTGGCGTGAAGAAGATCGTCTTCTCCTCCACTGCCGCAACTTACGGTGAACCCAAAGAGATTCCGATTACCGAGAACTCCGAAACCAAGCCCACCAATCCATATGGCGCATCCAAACTAGCAGTGGATTACATGCTGACTTCCGAGGCTGTTGCCCATGGACTTGCTGCAGTGAGTCTGCGCTACTTCAATGTTGCCGGGGCGCATATGGCCACGGCTGGCTGGTTAGCAGAACGTCATGATCCAGAGACCCATCTGATTCCTAATATTTTGCGCGCTACAGATGCAACACCTCTCAAAGTATTTGGAAGTGATTGGCCAACAAAAGATGGCACCTGTATTCGTGATTACATTCATGTCGTTGATTTAATCGATGCTCATATCTTGGCGCTGTCAGCCGCACAGACTGGGTCACACCAGATCATTAACCTCGGCAGTGGCGGTGGCTACTCTGTTCGCGAAGTTATCGTCGCAACCGAGAAAGTTTTAGGTAAGTCGGTGCCTGCAGAATTAGTAGGTCGTCGCGCAGGTGATCCAGCAGTTCTGATTGCCGATATCGCCAAGGCGAAAGAAATTTTGGGATGGGCTCCCGCACGCAATATCGAAGATATGGTCCGCGACACCTGGGATTCTTTCCAGTAGTCATGTCGCTTCATAAAGTTGTGGCGCAAGCGCCCGGACGCGTCAACCTCATAGGTGAACATATCGATTACAGCGATGGCTTTGTACTCCCCTTCGCGATCGCCAATGTCACCACTGCCACTATTACTAAGCGCCCCGATACGGTTATTACCGTCGCATCGAT
>CAIQXR010000180.1 GCA_903875815.1 uncultured Actinomycetes bacterium | reverse complement strand
TCACAAGGGCTTGGTCCGCGAACACAACGAAGGTGACGACCCGATGCGCACCTGGTTCCTGGAGAATTGCAATCCTGGTGATTTCCGCGGCACGTTGGGCGAAGCGCTCAAGGGCGCAGATGTATTCATCGGTGTGAGCGCGCCAAATATCGTGAGCGAGGCCGATGTCGCATCCATGGCACCAAACTCCATTGTCTTTGCACTTGCCAACCCGGATCCAGAAGTTGATCCAGTTATCGCTCGTAAATATGCCGCGGTTGTCGCGACTGGTCGCAGTGATCAACCCAACCAAATTAATAACGTCTTGGCATTCCCTGGAATCTTCCGTGGTTTGCTAGATGCGCACATCTCCAAGATCACCGAAAAGATGCTGGTCGCAGCTGCTGAAGCAATTGCCGGATGTGTATCCGCTGATCAGCTCAACGCGAACTTCATTGTGCCAAGCGTTTTTGATGCTCGCGTAGTTGGCGCTGTTGCTAACGCTGTGAAGAGCGCTTCTTAAAGAGCGCGGATTCGCCGCCCACAAGCACGCCGATATACGTCATCACGATGCCGGTGACCAAGTAACCGGTAACCGATGCACCAGATGTCGGTAGAACCAGGTCGAGCACGAGCGAACCGACCAACTGACCACCGACGCTAAAGAGCGTGAAGGTCAATACTCCTAAGTGCTGCACAACGGTCGATGCCATCGCAATATAAATAACGCCGGTGATGCCGCCCAAATAAATCCACCACGGATGGGTCGGTAGAGCGTAGAGATGATCTCCGCGCACAACCATCATCAAAACGAGAAATACCAGCAAAAAGAGCGTGCCCATAATGAAGTTGAGCAACGAGGTCGTGTAGCTCTGACCTGTGTGCACATTGATGGATCCGTTCAGTGCACGCTGAATTCCGATCACACATCCCGCCAAAGTCGAAAGTATAACTGCGGCAGCGCTATATGTGCTGACCTGTAACTTATCGAAGACCGAAATAACAATTGCCGCCACCGTGATTGCCGCAGCGATTACTCGTCGAGACGAAATATGTTGTGGCGAGCCGCCACCCAATCCCATCTTGTCGACGAATAACGAGATTGCAGTCTGTCCTGCGATTGCGGTTACCGAATACACCGCAACACCAATCAACGGAACCGTATGTGTTTGAGTGGCGATAGCGGCGCCACCCAACATGCCGGCAAAGAGTCGCCATCTCGAGATTGATTGAGCTTTTACTGCTTCGCGCAGGCGCGTGATGCCACTTCGAATTGTCGGGTTAAACGCTGTAACAACGAGAATTGCAATAAGTCCAGAGGAGAACGAGACCAGTGCGGCCTCTATGTTGTTCTTCATGAGATGCGAGAGTTGTCCATTTGCCCGCGCCTGGATTGCAATCAAAATGCCGGTGGCAGCCGCCATGAGTTCGAGCCGAATGAGATGACGTTTGTTACTCATGCCCCAACTCCTCCAGTCGTGCCGTCACGGTCAGCCATTCTTCTTCGATTGCTTCCTTGCGGTCTTGAACGGCAGCTAATTCTTTCATTGCCTGGGCCAGAGCAACGTGATCGAAGGCGAGTTCTTCTTGCTTTGCTGTAAGCGAAGCAATTTCTTCATCCGCTTTCAGCATCTGCTTTTCCACTCGTGCCAAATC
>CAIQXR010000179.1 GCA_903875815.1 uncultured Actinomycetes bacterium | reverse complement strand
CCCCGCGTGCCCCCAACGGGGTTCGAACCCGTGTTACCGCCGTGAAAGGGCGATGTCCTAGGCCTCTAGACGATGGGGACTTAGGAGGGTTAAGGGTATCGGAGGTCAGCGCAGGGGCAAAATGCGCCCAGATTTCCCTTGAACGAGTGAAGATCGCCGTTAGGAGATCAACCAGCGAGTGGCAACTGAGACAGAGAGGTCTTGGGTGCCGAGATCGACTTGGGTCGCACCGGCATCGCTCTTAGCCATCGCCATCATGAGGCCTGGTGTGGAAGGGACTGATGTCTCTTCGAGATAAATGACCTTACCGAGCTTTACTCCCAATAACTTCGCATAAGAATTCGCCTTGGCTTGCGCAATCTTTACTGCGGCAATTCGCGCTGCTTCACTTGAGGAAGCAGGGTCATAAACAAACGGTGTCACACCATCGATCTGAAGTGGGTCGCCACCGGCCGCAACGACGGCATCGACGACAACGCCAGCGTTTACTGCATTACGAATGATGACTTCAAAAGTTTGCGAAGCGCGATAACCAATAAGTACCGAGCCCTTATCTTGGGTGTAGTTGTACTCAGGAAAGACGGTGAGCGCCGCGCTCTTGATGTATTGCGCAACGATTCCATTTTTAGTGAGCGCTGCACGAATAGAGGAAGCAGAAGTATTGGCTGCGGCCAATGCATCTTTATTAGCAGTAGCTACGGAAGAGACGGTGAGATTGAGTCGCACAGCATCCGGTTTTACTTTCACAGTGCCGGTCGCAGAGACTGCGATGTAACGGGTATCTGCTGCGCTGGCAGTGGAGGCGCTCGCGGTTGCAAGGCCAACGATGGAAACCAGAGCAGCAATGGCAACGAGTACGGGCTTGCGGAGGAAGTTATAAGTTCTCATGCCCCTACGATCTCACATCTGACCTGTGTTTATTCATAAGAATTAATGAGAGAATTTGGTCATGTCCTTTCTCTCTCGCTGCAGCACTGACTCGATGGTCGTTGCTGCGCAAGCGTTGAAAGATGGACACTTAGTAGCTTTCCCGACTGAGACTGTCTATGGCCTCGGCGCAGATGCCACCAATAGCGAGGCAATTGCGAGGATCTACTCCACCAAAGGTCGCCCTGCGGACCACCCACTGATCGTTCACATCGCAGCCCTCGATCACATGGGCGATTGGGCGATCGACATCAACGAATACGCCATCGCACTTGCTCGCGATTTCTGGCCTGGCCCCATGACACTCATTCTTCGCCGAAGTGCACTTGCCAAAGATTTTGTCACCGGCAATCAGGAGACCGTTGGCGTTAGAGTTCCAGAACATCCCATCGCACTTGCCTTATTAGAAGAATTCACAAAGATTGGTGGAAAAGGCGTAGCAGCCCCGAGCGCTAATCGATTTGGAGCAGTATCACCAACCACTGCAGAAGCAGTCGACCAAGAGCTCGGCGACTACTTACTAGATGGCGATTTCATTCTCGATGGTGGCGCATCGCAAGTTGGTTTGGAATCCACCATTATTGATTGCACAGGAGAGCGCCCTCGCATATTGCGCCCTGGTGCGATCACCGCAGAAATGATTGCAGAATCCACCGGTCTCAAATTAGATGAAAGCGTTTCTGCCCCAACGACTCGCGTATCGGGATCACTCGAATCGCATTACGCGCCGATGGCAAAAGTGTTTCTCGATATCGGACCACAGCCCGGCGACGGCTTTATTGCACCAGCAGAGGTTGCGACTCCCGAAGGCGCGATCCGTTTGGCAGCGCCCACATCCATCCAGCAATATGCGCGCGAGCTTTACTCCGCCCTGCGTACCGCAGATGGGCAAGGATTGAGCAGAGTCGTTGCCATTTCACCGCAGGGAAATGGCCTTGCCGAAGCGATCCGTGATCGACTTAATCGGGCTGCACACTCTGACTAGTCGTAGATGAAAATACGCGAATAGCCCCTATTTTCGTCTCTTAATCACCCATAGAATCTCCCCATGCGCCGCTTTCGAATTGCCAT
>CAIQXR010000178.1 GCA_903875815.1 uncultured Actinomycetes bacterium | reverse complement strand
TTACTGACGACGCCGGCCTTCACTGCGCCAAAGCCGCCAACAACTGCGACTAAGAGCAAGCCAATGACCCACCGGCTTGGCGCACCCGAGGTGGCAATAATGGCGAGCAGCGATGCGCTAATAATCGCAATAGTTCCCACGTCGGGCTGGAGAAAAATAAGCAAGAGTGGAATTGCTGAGATCGCTAATGCCTTAACGACATCGATATCTGCGGGATTGGCATTTGCATCACGCTTCTCTGCCAAAATCATGGAACACCCGACAATGATTGCAATCTTTGCCAACTCTGCTGGCTGAATTTGGAAACCACCGGGGAATGAGATCCAGGCGCGAGCACCATTGACGGTACTTCCGATGCCAGGAATGAGAACAGCGATCAGCCCCAAGACGCCAGCTCCCCACACGAACGGCGTGTAAGCACGAAGCATGCGGTAATCGATCAAAGTAGTGCCGTAAGCAAGAACTAAGCCGATGAAAATATTAATAATGTGGCGCTTCAAGTAGTACTGAGGATCAAGGCCTTGGGAGGCGAACCAACTCTTCGTTGCTGCCCAGACTAAGAGTGTGCCGATCAACATTAAACCAGCGACAGAGAGCGTGAGAATCTTGTCGTAGCTGGCGAAGGATTCTTTAATGCGATCGCGGCGGAAGCTTTTAATCATGGCTTCTTAAGAGTAACTACTCGGGGATCAATTGTTGGCAACTTACTTGGTAGGCCGTTAGGGAAAAGCGCCTTCTTGGGATCGATGGTGGATCCCGATACGCCATAAATAGCGTTATAGATTGATTTCACTGCCGGCGCCGCAACTGATGCTCCGAAACCTCCCTGGCTAACAACAACCACCACTGCATATTGCGGATTATTAACGGGGGCGAAAGATGCAAACCAGGAAGTGTCATCTTTGGCGCGACCATTCGCATCTGTGCCGAGTACTTGCGCCGTACCTGTCTTGCCAGCGACCAGAACTGGATAGCCACTTCCAAAAACAGGAGCTGCCGTGCCACTAGTAACTACATCCCGAAGTGCGGCATGAAGGAAGGCGATATCACTGGATGACGTTGGGGTATGACCAGTAACAACCGGATTAAATTCCTTAACCACTGTTCCATCTGGCTTCACGATTGCGCGTGCAACCTCAGGTTGATACAGCGTGCCGCCATTCGCAATTGCAGAGTAGACCTGCGCCATCTGGATTGGCGTCATCAACGTATCACCCTGGCCGATCGAGAAGTTAACGGCGTCACCCGCGCGAATAACATTGCCGTCGACGCAATTCTCTTTGGCGATCGCAATCAGATATGGCGTGAGATCTGATTTCTTTGCCCGACTCTCAAAATTGCAATAGAAATTCTTATTCGCTTGGTAGTAAGCCTCTTTCCATGCCCGATCGGGTAGGCGTCCAGATAATTCGCCTGGCAGATCGATCCCGGTTTTCTGGCCAAGTCCAAAGCCAGCAGCAGCCTTAAAGAAGTAATCGTGGAGACCAGACTTAGGTGAGAGGCCACCATCGCGCACCCATTGCTGGTAGGCAATGTTGTACCAAACCGTGTCACATGAGACCGCGATCGCTGTCTGCATCGGAATCATTCCCATAGGGTTTGTTTCGAAGTTCTTAAAGACGCGGTTTCCGATCTGTACCGTTGCTGGACAGTCGTACTTGCCTTGCAAGTTGTAGCCAGCTTGAGAGGCCGCAACGATAGAGATGGCTTTAAATGTTGAACCGGGCGCATACTCGCCTTGCAATGGACGCGAGAGCGCAGGCGCACCAGCCGAAGCACTGAAGAGATCTTTCGCTTGCTGCGGCGTCAGACCCTTCTCCCACATCGTGGGGTCATAGGTGGGGTAAGAAGCGATTGCCAAAACTTTTCCAGTTTTTACATCCATGACAATGGCCGCGCCCGAATCGGCTTTGTAGCCCATCGAGCGAGAGCTGCGAACGGCGTTAGAGAGAGCAGATTCTGTTGCGGCTTGTAAACGCGCATCTAGGTTAGTCACCAAGTTATCGCCAGAAACTGGCTTGGTATTTTGAGATTCTTGCGTGATCGCTTCGGTCCGATTAACGATAACGGTTTTAACACCGGGCTTACCCGTTAAATATTGATTGTATTGATATTCCAAGCCAGATTTGCCGATCACTTCATTACGGAAATATTGATGTGAAGTATCAGCTAAATCAGCCTCTGTCACCGATCCGACATAGCCAAGAACGTGCGCTGCATTCTCCCCCGCAAGTGAGGGATAACTGCGGACCGGATAAGGCTGGGCATCGATACCCGGATAGATATCGCTATTCTCTAAAATCTTCAGCGCTTGTGCCTCGGTAGCAGTGCGCGTTACGGGAATCGGTTGGTAGCGCGTTCCATTCCAACATCCGGTGCGAGAGGTTGTCGGTAGTTCGCCGCAGAGTCGGGTCGCCTGAAAGA
>CAIQXR010000177.1 GCA_903875815.1 uncultured Actinomycetes bacterium | reverse complement strand
GCCATCTGCGTATTTTTACCTGAAGCAGTTGAGCAGCATGAGTTGTAGTCGCCTGCTTGCGTGCCCCAGGCACCGCCAATACCGCCGCCCACATCCGGACTGTCGTCGTTGTAGGTAACGCCTTCATTCCAGTTCAAGCCCCACCGCACGTTGTATTGCGATCGATAGGAATTCGTGAAATTAAAACCAAAAAATTGAATCGCGTTTTGCGAGGAGAAAATTCCATTACCAATTACTGAGTAAGGGACCTCAGCCGAATCCCAAGAAATTTTGGGCTGGCGAATGAGACACCGCACAGGTGTTCCACCCATAAGTGAAAGCAAGGTTCCAGCAGTCGAGGGACAGTTTGCGCCATTACCCCCGTTGTAGCTCTGCAAATTTACTGGGCTGGATACCGCATTCGAGTAAGGGCTCACATAACTTAACGGAGCGTTTGATCCGCCAAAAGCCACGGTATTTGTTGTGGTCTCAGCCCAGGTAAAGCCATAGGAATTTCCGGTGTATGCACCACCATTTCCCGTCGATGTATAGCCAGGGTAAATTGCCATGACTTGATTTGCATTTGCATAGTTGTAAACGTCGTACTTTGCATCTGCATTATTTCCAGAGAGATTCGTGGGATTTGTCTCGCCGCTTGGAATGAGAGTGTTAGCTGTGGTCCAATAGTTAGCGGAATATGGGAAATCATTTCCCGTGGTGGTGCCTTTCATAGCCAGCATCCATCCACCGCCACCCATGGTCGAATCCATAATTGCGTAAATTTTTACCGCAGATCCATTAAGCATCACCCAATAGTTGCCATTGGTATTCGTTCCAGTCGCTTGTTTGATTTGCCAAGCGGAATCACCTGGGCACGACTGTGATGAACCTACGGTGCAACCTGAAACCAGAGCGTGAGCCGGAGAACTTTGTAGACAAGCGATGAGTGAGGTAAAAACGGCGATAGCCAAGCTTTTGCTCAACCATCTCTTTAACATTTCTAAATCCTACCCTTGTGAGATCCAGGCAAAGCTGTAGTAATCGTGGCCAACGCCATCGACCATAAAGAGATTGCGCAGAATCCCCTCGAATTGCCAACCAGCTTTCTCAAAAGCCCGCCGCATCGCAACATTGGATTCATCAGTGGAACCTTCGATGCGATGGAAGCCATTCTTATCGGCCCAAGCAGGAAGCAATCGAAGCACCTCGGCGCCAAGCCCCTTGCCTCGTTGATTGGCCGCAATTTCGATGCCCATGTGGGCAGTGCCTGGAGGCATCATCTGCTTGCAATGGCGCAGTTGGATATCTCCGATCAACATATTGCTAATGGAATCGGCGATCGCCAGATGAAGGTAGTGATCGTTCCACTCCCCTGACTTATTAAAGGAGATGCGAAAGCGGGCAATCGCATCTTCCTCGGACAGCTCGCGAATAGCGCAGGCAGATTCAAACTCTTCGGCAAGATAGGGGCGTAGATAGAGAGCCATGATTGTCTAAATTATCCGGCGATCATGGATTTTGGCCGCTTCAGCAAATATCTCGGGAGTCTTCTCATCTTCAAAGAGCTGTCGCGTCATTGCCCAATGTTTGCCAACCGGGCAGCGCTGATAGCGGCGACGAGCAAGTCGAGCGGCTTTGAAAGAGATACCGGGGATCCAGATAGTGGAGTAATAGTGGCCTTTGCTGCAGCGCACAGGAACGTCTTTACCAACGCTCATGCCGCGAATACTGAGCATGAGAGCGGGAATGGTGAAGAGCAAAATCCAGGCTGAGACGACGAGCGTGGTCTTGATCATGCACTAAGCCTACTCGCAGCCACTATCTTTGAGACATGGCTGGACGCATCGCACTCGTAGGATCAGGTGAATACCTGCCTGTGATGCAGGGCTTTGAAGCCGAACTGCTTGCTGCGGGGGGCTCACAGAAATATGTGCAATTGGCTACCGCTGCCGGCCGCGAAACCGAAACCCGAAAGTCTTACTGGGAATCTATTGGCCGCGAACAAGCCGAACGATTAGG
>CAIQXR010000176.1 GCA_903875815.1 uncultured Actinomycetes bacterium | reverse complement strand
TTGAGAACATCGATGGCAAGAGCGTTTTCAATAACTTCAATTCCGGCATCTTCATTGACTGCTGCAAGGAGTGCTCGTGAAACTTCAGCACCAGTGGCATCGCCACCAGCGTGCAAAATGCGGTTCCGTAAGTGTCCGCCTTCGCGAGTTAATGCAATCTCACCTGTCTCAGATGTATCAAAGACTGCGCCTCGGGCAATCAGTTTGCGCACTGCTTCTGGACCTTCAGTGACCAGTACATCGACAGCTGCGGAATCACAGAGGCCAGCGCCAGCAATCAAGGTATCTTTCTGATGTTGATCCGGTGTATCCCCCGGACCAAGCGCCGCAGCGATTCCCCCTTGTGCCCACTTTGTCGAACCTTCATCGATCGTTGCTTTAGTGACGAGCAGAACGGAATGACCGCCAGATCTAATGGTGAGGGCAGTGGTTAACCCAGCAACACCTGAACCGACCACAATCACATCTGCGCTCACCGTCCAACCAGGGGTTCCAGCAAGTAACTTCATCGAAGGACCGCCATATTGTCGATCAAGCGAACTCCACCGAGCCAACCTGCAACAAGTGCGCGTGGCTTTGCAGTTTCTTCGGTGGCAATCTCAAAAGTATCTTCATCAATAATTTCTGCATAGTCGATGGCAAAAGCTGGTTCGGTTGCTAACACTTTGTGGAGTTTGGCTCGTGCTTTCGTCAGGTTTTTTTCTGTTGCCGACTCAGAGAGTGCTGTCGAAATAATGGTGGCGGAGGCTCGGGCTTCAAAGTCCAGTCGAATGTTTCGCGAAGACATAGCCAAACCATCGCTTTCGCGAATGATCGGAGCGCTCATGATTCGAATCGGCAACTCTAGCTCCGTCACCATGCGTTTGATCAAAAAAAGTTGCTGGAAATCTTTCTCGCCAAAGACCGCGATCTCAGGTTGGGTTAAATGAAAGAGTCGCTTCACAACTGTGAGCACGCCATCAAAATGGCCAAAGCGATGTACGCCTTCAAATTTATTTCCGAGTTCGCCTGCCGAAATGATGTCCGGGTCGCTGGGATAAATCTCTTCCACAGTAGGAGCCCAGATTTGTGTGGCACCAGCAGCTTCTGCCAAGGTGCGATCGACATCGAGCGTGCGCGGATATTTCGCTAAATCATCGGGATTCTCAAATTGCAATGGATTAACGAAGATGCTGACCAAAACGTTGGTGGCTTTGGTTCGTGCTAATTCAATAAGTGATTGATGGCCAGCGTGAAGCGCGCCCATAGTGGGCACAAAGGCTAGAGGGTGCTTTAGCGCTAGATCCATGCTCCAGTCCTTTCCGGTACCGGGCTCAACGACTTAGGAGAAGGCTACTCGCGCTCCTCAAGATCTGACAAAAGTGCGGATATCGAGCCCCAGCCAGGCAGAGTGGCATCGGGTTCGATCTCAGCCCACGGGGCTAAAACAAAGCTACGGAGATGGGCGAAGGGATGAGGGAGCGTCAACGTTTCAGAGTTCATCACGATATCGCCCACTGTAATGAGATCAATATCGATAATTCGCGGCCCCCATTTTTCCAGGCGCACTCGACCTAATTCACTTTCGATACGAAGTGCTTCCTGCAGCAACTCTTCCGGCGAGAGATCACTTTCACCAATCGCCACTGCATTGAGGTACTGGGGCTGTGACGGTCCACCGACCGGATCTGTCTCAATCAGTGATGAGAGATGAGTAATCTCCAGAATTTTATTTAACTCGGCCACCGCACCTTCAATATTCGCTTCGCGATCCCCTAAATTCGAACCGAGTGCCATGACAACTTTCATCGAGTGCGCGTTATTGTCACTGCCAAATCAGTGAAAGTCAGGCCAAGGTTTGCTTGCGGCTTATGAACAGTAATTTCCACTCCGGTGAGTAGAAGGTAATTTTCAAGA
>CAIQXR010000175.1 GCA_903875815.1 uncultured Actinomycetes bacterium | reverse complement strand
TTGGGCTTGATGGCGAGAAAATGAGCAAGAGCAAAGGGAACCTCGTCTTTGTCTCGAAACTCCTACAACAAGGCGAAGATGCGATGGTTATCCGCTACGCACTTCTCGATTCACATTATGCATCTGATCGGATGTGGACCGTTGATCTCTTAGAATCCGCTGCGAATAGCGTCGCGCTTATCCGCCAGGCCTTAGCAAAAGAGGAAGTTGCCCCCACAAACGCTGTAATCCAAGCAATTGCCGACTCTCTTGCCAATAACCTCGATTCACCACGAGCCCTTCACGAGACCGTCGATTGGGCTAATCGCACCCTCGCAGGCGAGACCGGTGGTCACGCAGGTGAGCTATCTCGCGCGCTTGATGCTTTGTTGGGTCTAGCGCTCTGAGGTAACCTTCGGCGTGACGATTTCAGCTCCACGAAATAACGCTCCCGAGAGTTCGCTCCGGGCTGCCCTGCGTTCAAGAGTCGTAATCGCTGATGGCGCGATGGGAACAATGCTGCAAGCGCAAAACCCGAGTCTGGAAGATTTTGAGAATCACGAGGGCTGCAACGAAATCCTGAACGTCTCTCGCCCTGACATGGTCAAGGAAGTGCATCGTCGCTATCTCGAAGTTGGCGTGGATGCAATCGAAACAAATACCTTCGGCGCAAATTTTGCAAATCTAGCCGAGTACGGCATTGAGGACCGAATCTACGAACTCGCCTACGCGGGTGGCAGAGTCGCCTGCGAAGTCGCACAAGAATTTTCTACGCCCGATAAGCCGCGTTGGGTCTTGGGATCACTCGGACCCGGAACGAAACTTCCGACGCTTGGTCATACCGAATATCAAACATTGAAATCGGCTTACTTCACTGCCTCGCAAGGATTATTGGATAGCGGAGTAGATGCGCTACTTATTGAAACCACTCAAGATTTACTCCAAGCGAAAGCCGCTGTCAATGGTGCTCGTGAGGCCATCGATAAATCTGAACGGGATGTTGTTCTGATTGCACAAGTGACGGTCGAAACAACCGGAACGTTGTTGCTTGGCTCAGAGATTGGTGCTGCGCTCAACGCGCTTGAGCCGCTCGGTATCGATTTGATTGGCTTGAACTGCGCTACCGGGCCTGCCGAAATGTCTGAGCACCTACGCGTCCTCTCGCAAGCAGCGAACGTTGGTATATCGGTTATGCCTAACGCCGGACTTCCAGAGCTAGGACCACATGGCGCGACCTACCCGCTTAACCCAGGTGAACTGGCAAAATTCCTCTCTGACTTCGTCGACTCATACAGCTTGACACTGGTCGGTGGGTGTTGCGGTACGACACCTGAGCATTTGCGCGCGGTTGTAGAAAAACTTGATCGCAGACCGATTGTTCCCGCTCATCCTAAGCACGAAGCGGGCGCGTCATCGCTCTACCAGTTTGTTCCGTTCCGCCAAGACCTTACGTACATGTCTATTGGCGAACGCACCAACGCGAACGGTTCCCGAGCTTTCCGTGACGCGCTGCTGAACGATGATTGGCAAACCTGTATCGAGATAGCTCGTGATCAGATTCGCGACGGCGCACACATGTTGGATTTGTCGGTCGACTATGTAGGTCGAGACGGGGTTCGGGATATGACCGAACTCGCTTCGCGTTTTGCCACCAGTTCCACTCTTCCTATCGTCTTGGATTCAACCGAGCCCGCTGTTCTCAAGGCCGGTCTTGAGCATTTAGGTGGTCGCAGTGTTATCAACTCGGTAAACTACGAAGATGGCGATGGTCCAACTTCGCGCTTTGCTCGAATCATGCCGCTCGTTAAAGAGCACGGCGCTGCAGTTGTTGCCCTCACTATTGA
>CAIQXR010000174.1 GCA_903875815.1 uncultured Actinomycetes bacterium | reverse complement strand
TGATGTTACGCCTTGTTCTGGATAGGTAAAGGACCAAGCCCATTGCGAACCGGTGACTTCAACAACCATGGCATTCTTCTTATGTTCAGCCGTTGCTGCAGATGCGGTATTCATCTCAATTAAGCCATAAACCACAGCGACCAAACACAAGGCACTGGAAATGATTACCCACGCGCCGACAATGAGCGGGTTAGTACGCATAGCTGGTCCATCAGGAGGTGGAGTATCACCTTTGTGACGATGCAAAAAGGTGTAGATAGAAAATCCGAGGACGATTCCACAAATTGGCGCGGAGATCCAAGTAAAGATCACAATTAATCTTTCAATGGATTTCATATCGGTACTAAGGGCAGTCGGCATCCAACTTGGATAAATCCAGCCACCGATGATGAAGAAGATAAAGGTGACTAGAACTCCCCAAGCAGTTGCGATACGAACATCGCGCTGTTTGAAGACCGCAGAGATTTTTTCTCCCGGTGTTGGTTCCATCTCTACTAAGCCGTGGTCATCACTCATGCGACGCTCACCTTTCCGGACATATATCCGTATGCGCTCATTGCTGCACCGAATTTGGCGTAGGTGCCATCACCACAGGGATATTCGCAGTTCCATACATATTCACCGGCGCCGCCAGTAATGAAGGAGAAAGTCATCGTATGACCTTTGTAATTTGTAGCGGCATCCTTAGTGGGAAGGAAGCCATCCGCACCTTCGTCAACATGTTGAAGTGGAATGTTGATAAAGAGAGGATCTCGATTGGAACTTGGGAGGCTGTGGATAGTAAATGTATGTTGGACCTGATCGGCTGGAATCTCAGTCACATCCACACCATCGACATTCATAGTTCCACCAACAGTTCCGACAACTTTTCCAAAGAACGGAGCATTGAGCTTCTCGCCTCCGTCATAACCATGGATTGTCATCGTCACATAGGTATGTGCGGGTAGAACAATGTGGCTGCTGGGGCCATATTGAACATAATCCTTTTTATTTACGGTGTTGAAACCATGCTCTTTTGCCTGTGCTGTATCGGCATAGACACCCATGGTGATTGTTGCTTTAGGGTAAGTCTTGCCATCAACAACGATGGTCTCGGCGGTTTTAGTTGCGTACAACTTCTTCTGTGGATCAGCGCTCGCACTATGCAGCGTGAATCCCACAACTCCAACAACTGCAACCATAAGGAGCACGCCAACAACGGCGCTTGCTGCTCTCTTCCCGGCAGTCATCGTGGACTCTTTACCCGACATATCCCAGCCTTTCGTCCGATTAAATCCACTCCTCGAAGATAAGGTGTGAACTGAATAACTCTGAGGTTAGGGTACGCCTGAGAGTGCTCTGTGGATATGGTTTTGAGATAACAAATCACTTTATTTGGGGGGGGATATGGCGCTTAACCCCCTCTGGGATATTTTCTTTGGCCTGGTTCTAGGCGGAAAACTGCTCTGGTACTTCGCCGAACGGCCCACTCTCCACGGGGTCTCTAAAGTCCGCCAATTCCTCTTTACCCTCGGAATTACACTCGCGCTCATTTTGTTAGTGGGGCCAATTCCGCACGCAGCTATTCATACTTTCTGGATTCATATGGTTCAGCACGTTGGATTAATGATGCTGATCTCGCCCTTGATTGTTCTTGGTTCTCCAGTCCGATTGGCGATCAACTCACGTTTCCCATTAATCCGCAAGGTAGTTTCGGCGCTCGCACATAACATTCTCGTTCGCCAACTCTTTCGTCCACAAGTTGGCTTCACGCTATTTTTGGCAATTTTAATTCTGACCCACTTTTCTCCATTAGCAAATGCCGGCATGGTCAATTCAAATGTTCACAGCTTTGAACTCATACTCTTTTTAATAGGTGGATTTATTTATTACTTACCAGTGATGGAAGGTAACCCAACTCCATTTCATGTTCCTTATTCATTTAGAGTGGGTTCACTCTTTGCGATGATGCTCCCCGAAACAATGACCGGATTTTTTCTTTATTCCGGAAACAAATTGCTCCACGATATTCCCATGAGCGAGAGTTCGATGTCAGGGATGAACGACCAACATCGCGGGGGCGCCATCATGTGGGCGATGGGAATGTTGATTGATGCGCTCTGGATAATGTTGGCGGCCCGAGACTGGTTTAATAATGAGAGAGAACTTGCTGATCTCGAGGATGAATTATGAGCGAAGTCAAACCTCCACAAGAACCAGATCCAAAGCGAAAGTGGTTATTGCTAGGAATTCCTTTGTGCATCGTTATGGGATTACTTGAATTTGATCGTGCACTTGGTGGCAATAATCGAAGTTGGTTGTACGTCTTTGAATGGCCATTTTTTGGCCTCTTTGTTTATTACATGTATTGGAAGTTATCCCAACCTCAAGAAGAGTACGACGACGTGGATGATCCGCGTCGCGAACTAGAGGAATAACTCTTACCAAGAAGTGTGAAGTGGGCGTCCTTCTGCATAGCCAGATGCCGATTGAATTCCCACCACAGCTTTGTCATGAAAATCTCTCAAAGATGTGGCACCCGCGTATGTGCATGATGAACGTACGCCAGCAATAATTTCATCGAGTAAATCTTCGACACCAGGTCTAGCTGGGTTGATATACATACGTGAAGATGAAATTCCTTCTTCGAATAACGCTTTACGGGCGCG
>CAIQXR010000173.1 GCA_903875815.1 uncultured Actinomycetes bacterium | reverse complement strand
TGCCGGCGCCGTCACAGTTCCTATCTATGAAACCTCAAGCACCGAACAAGTGCAATGGATTCTCTCCGATTCAGAAGCTGTTGCGATCATCGTGGAGACTCCTGCATTGCGAGATGTCGTTCAACCAGCCATGACTTCGCAGTGCAAACATATCTGGACGATTACTGAAGATGCGATGCTGCATCTCACGCACGGCGGCCGCGATATCAACGATGAAGAGATAGTTCGCCGTCGCGCACAGCTCACCCCAGAATCTCTCGCCACACTTATTTATACATCCGGCACAACTGGAAAGCCCAAAGGTGTCTCACTGACCCATCAGAACTTCCTCTCCGAATGTGGAAACGTTGTGCAGGGTGCGAGTGATCTCTTCCTCAAGCCCAATGGTTCGACGCTACTCTTCTTGCCGATTGCGCACGTCTTCGGTCGCATGGTTCAAGTCGGTGCCATAACTGCCGGACTTCATTTAGCGCATTGCGGAGATATCACTCGCCTGCCGCAAGATCTTGCCTCCTTCAAACCGAGCTTTGTTTTAGCTGTGCCCCGCATTTTTGAAAAGATTTACAACGGCGCCGAAGCAAAAGCAACTGATGCTGGTAAAGGAAAGATTTTCCATAAAGCTGCAAATGTTGCGATCGCCTACAGTGAAGGTCTCGATAAGAAGCGCATCTCTCCCCTGCTTCGCATCCAGCATGTCATCTTCGACAAACTCGTTTACTCGAAAATTCGCCACGCCATGGGCGGTAAAGTCGAAGCGGCGATCTCCGGTGGCGCTCCATTAGGCGCGCGTCTAGGCCACTTCTATCGTGGCGCAGGTATCAACATTCTTGAAGGCTATGGACTTACCGAATCTACTGCGGGTGCAACCCTCAATCTCACCTCCGCCCAACATGTAGGTAGCGTTGGCCGTCCACTACCTGGAACCACGATTGCAATCGCCGACGATGGTGAAGTTCTTATTAAAGGTCCGATCATCATGTCCGGATACTGGAAGAACGATGCTGCCAATAAAGAAGTTTTCACTGACGATGGTTACTTCCGCACCGGCGACTTAGGCGCGATCGATAGTGAAGGATTCCTCACGATTGTGGGCCGCAAAAAGGAATTGATCGTTACCTCTGGTGGCAAAAATGTGGCGCCGGCAGTTCTCGAAGATCGCGTTCGCTCTCACCCACTCGTCAGCCAATGCATGGTTGTTGGTGACAACAAGCCGTTCATTGCGGCCCTTGTGACACTCGATCCCGATGCACTCAAGGGTTGGATCGCTGCCAACAAGAAAGTAGGAGCTAGTCTGGAGAGTCTGACTGACGACCCAGATTTGAACGCCGTGGTTCAAACTGCCATTGATGAAGCCAATAAGGCCGTCAGCCGAGCTGAATCGATTCGTAAATTCCTCATCCTGCCAGTCGATTTCACCATCGCTGGTGGACAACTCACTGCAAAACTCTCCGTCAAGCGCCATGTGGTCGCAAAAGAGTTCGCAGCCGAGATCGCATCTCTCTACGACTCAGTTCAGTAATAGCCACCTTGGCTACAGGGAATTCTGAGCGGTTAGATCACCTCTCACTCATCCTTGCTGACGAAGAACTCTCTCTGCCTCAAGTATGTGAGCTTCGTGCAGAACAACTACTTGCGATAGATGAGATCACCGCGCAGAATGAAGCGCAAGTGCGAAAACTTTCTCCCGCGCTCCTTGGTCAAGGAATCTCCCTGACGCCTCGAGAAGAAGAAGTTTTGGCCCTCATTGGCAAAGGGTTGCAAGCCGCAGAGATTGCGACTTCGTTGACGCTCTCACTTGCTACTGTGAAAAGTCATACCGCATCGCTCTATCGCAAACTCGGCGTCTCGAGCAGAACCCAGGCACTACTCAAAGCCGGCGAACTAGGAATCACTCGGAGATAGAAGTTCAGCAAAACGCTTGCCCCAGATCTCCCAACTCCACTCACGCTCGGCCCAATTTCGACCGGCCTCTCCCATGGATTTAGCTCTGGGAAGATCTGATAAAAATGCAATCGTTTCTCTTGCAATTGCATGAAGATCATTTCCATCTACAACAGATCCAGTCACATCAGGAAGCACAGCATCGGGCGCTCCCCCGGATGCGCCAACAAGTACTGGAAGCCCGCAAGCACTCGCTTCCAGATAAACAATTCCCAATCCCTCAACTTCTAACCCAAAGAAGCGAGAGCGTGATGGCATTGCAAAGAGATCACCCATTCGTATGTATCGAGGCAGATCCGCATAGGAGACGCGACCTACAAATCGAATGTGCGCACTGAGACTGTATTTAGCGATCAGCTTCTCCATATAGGGCTTTCGGGGACCTTCACCCACGAAAACTAGGACAGCATCAGGTACTGAGCGAAGAATCTCTGGCAAAGCTTGGATGAGTCGGTCTTGACCTTTGCGATGAACCAATCGGCCTACCGAAATGATTACTGGCTTTCCGACCAAATCATATTTCTGCAAAAGATCTATCGGTTTTTGGCCGGGTGTGAAATGGGAGATCGATATTCCCGGGGCGACCCGGACTAAATCAGGATGAGTGCCCACCGCTTTCTGCATAGCGGTGCGAGTGAAATCTCCTAGATAAGTGAGGGCGTCGACACTCTTGCCGATTCGGCGCATTGCCCAGGTAAAGGGAAAGAGTTTTGACCACCAGACTTCATGGCCGTGGGTTAAACCAACAATTCGAGTCGCTCCAGCTTTTCGAAGTGCCGGCGACATAAATGCGAGAGGCGCAGTAGCCCCAAACCAGATCGTCTGCGCGTGATATTCCTTCATGACTTCGACAACTGCTCGAGTGACTCGAGGAGTGGGAAGTAGAACTTTTGCCCGGTCGCGAATGACGATCACACCATATTTATCGGCAAGGGCATTATCAAATTTCTGATCTTCGAGCGGATCTTCTTCTGAGGAGGTGTAAATAACGAGGTTCTTGCCATCAAGAAAGTCAAGCAGCCCGAGAATGAAGGTCTCAATTCCGCCAGCTCGTGGCCCCAAATCATTGGTGACCAGAAGAATTCTGCGGGCGTTAGATACGGCGGGCACTATAGAAGCGCAGATTTCCAAATGAACTGCCGAATGATTCAATCTTTACGCGAGAGCCAGGATGTGGTGCATTGACCATGCGACCGCCACCCAGATAGATGCCAACGTGGCTGACATAGTGTGATCCGCTATGAACAAAGAAGACGAGATCGCCCGGCTGCATTTTTGAGAACGGGATGCTCTTACCGAAACTTGTCTGCGCAGCTGCAGAGTGCGGAAGTGATACGCCCGCTGTTTCAAATGCACGCATGGTGAGGCCGCTGCAATCCCAATTGACCATGCCGGCAGCGCCAAAGACATAGCGATCACCGATTTGATTCAGGGCAAAGCGAAGCGCTTTTGCGCCACGCCCAGATCCGAGATTGAGTGACTTGGCCGCTGCAAGTGAAGCTGCTTGGTCAGCATTTTCCTGCGCATCGTTGAGAGCAGCAATACGCGCCTGCTCGGCCTTGGAAAGTGATGCCAGTAGTTTCTGAGCTTCGGCAAGTTTTGCATTTGCTGCCGCTTGTTGCGCTTTGTACTTTGCAGCAGCTGCCTTAACGAGTGCCAACTTGTCATTCACGGTCAGTGAAGTTGCGGTCAGACGTTGCTTTGCTACTGAATAATTTCGCAACTCAAGTGCTTTCTTGCGAGTGACGGCCTCAAGCGAGCCGGCTGCGGAAAGATAGAGCGTGGGATCGGAGGAGAAGAGGAGCTCAAGGCTCTGACTCAATCCGCCATTCTTGTATTGATCGCGAGCGATTGCGCCGAGTGATTTCTGGAAACTGCCGACAGCTGCCGCATCGGTCGCTGCTGCCTGCTGCACGGATGCGAGCGTTTTGGTGAGATTGTTGAGTTGGACCTGCGCCTGCTGGGCCGCCTCCCCCGCTGCTGCTGCATCCTCTTGGAGCGCACGGACGCGGTTACGTACATCGGCAAGGCTGGGCTCGGCTGATGCTGGCACGGTAGTCGAGATGAGAAGCGCGAAAGCAATCGAGCCGGCAACGGCCAGGCGGTGCGACGCGCGATCGCGCCAATTCGTGCTTACAGAAGATCTCATCAGGGAAGAGGCTAACTTCCGGCCACCTACGAGTTCAAGCCAGAACCCACAGATTCGCCTGTGAATGCTCGTATTGTGGATGAAAAGCCCGTTTAGGCGTATTTCAACGGTGGCAAAAGCCCCTTCTCGGCGAGCAGGGTCAGTGTTTGGGCTGAAGGTTCGGAGAGCTCCACGCGGGGTGTGGTGATCTCCAACATGACGGTCATGACGCAACCATCACAGGCAAGGGGTCGTTGGGTGCATTGTGCGCAATCGATAATCATAGAAAAAAGAATAGCAGCGACCACTGACAGTGGATTTATTTCATGCAGTAGGTTTGAGAAATGGAGATCCGCGCCAACCTCGTCATTGGCTCTAACGGGGCCATGTCGCTCGGTGGCAGCTCCCGAGGCTTGAGTTCGACTTCAGACCGTAGCCGATTCCATGAGATTCGCAGCTGGTGCGACGCCATCCTGATTGGCGGCCAGACATCTCGCACCGCGCCTTATGCCAGAACTCCCGTGCCGCTTTATGTATGGAGCACGGAGACTGAACTCACCGGCTCGGCCGCTGAAAACCCGGTGGCTCGCTCCAGTTCGAAACCTTTGGGTGCTCTACTCGCTGACATTCGTGATGGCGGGGTTCAGCGCCTGCTTTGTGAAGGTGGGCCGCTGTTGATTTCTGCTCTCCTCGAAAGTAACCAGTTGGAGGGTCTCTATCTCACTCGCACAGATCGAGCAGGTGA
>CAIQXR010000172.1 GCA_903875815.1 uncultured Actinomycetes bacterium | reverse complement strand
GTATGAACTCTGGACTTCCATGCCGGGGAAGAGTTCGTGCAAGTGAGCATTAATTACTTGCTCGATCGGAATAAAGCGCTTGCTATCTGTGGCAGCGCTCTCGACAAAACGAGGCAAATTCGATGGCACCTTTACGCGCGCAAAGAGTTCTTCATCCGTCTCAGGATTCTTCACCACAACAGCGAGATTGAGTGAGAGACCTGAGATGTATGGGAACGGATGCGATGGATCAACTGCTAGCGGCGTGAGTACTGGGAAAATTTTAGAGAGGAAGATTTTGTTGACGAAGGCGCGTTCTTCTTCTGCTAAATCTTTCCATCCGACAATTTGAATTCCGACATTCATCAGCTCTGGATAGATCACTTCTCGAAAAGCGCGGCTTTGGCGAGCAATAAGCTCATCGGTCTTATTCGAGATCTCGGTCATCAATTCTTTGGGGGTGTAGCCCGCAGTGTTCTTCTTGGTGAGGCCATTCTCGAGTTTCTGCTTGAGAGTGGCGACGCGAATCATGTAGAAGTCATCGAGATTTGAAGAGAAGATTGCGAGGAATCGACAACGTTCGAGTAGCGGAACAGTGGGATCTTCCGCCATCTCCAAAACGCGCTCATTGAAGGCGAGCCAGCTGAGCTCCCGATCAATCAACGTCTCTCGAGGATTGCTCGCAAGCAAGGGGAATGCATGTGAGGCCATGGCGCAATTCTCCCCCTAAAGGGTGAACAAGAGGTAACCGGAGCATGTTGCCTGCCTGAATCCATGCGGGTTTGGCCGGCAAAGACCACCCTTCAGTTCACCCTAGATCCCTTCCGCAGGGGTTAACGCGAGATCTATCATTGAGGTCCCTGTAATACGCGTATGAGTCGATAGCGAGGTCCCATGAAAAACCCATTTGGGAATGACCTCGCTATTGATATCGGCACCGCTAATACCGTTATTTACAAGGCGAACCATGGAATTGTTCTCAATGAACCGAGCGTTCTCTGTATCAATACTGAAACCGGAAACGTTCTCTCCGTCGGCCATGATGCGCGAAGCATGATCGGCCGTACTCCCGACAACATTGTTTCGATCCGTCCCCTCAAAGATGGTGTTGTCGCAGATTTCGAAACTGCCCAGAAGATGCTCCGCCTCTTCATGGAAAAAGTTGGTATGAAAAAACTCCTCAGCAGGCCAACGGTCGTCATCGCTGTTCCGCCCGTCGTCACTTCGGTGGAACACCGTGCAATAAAAGACGCTGCTTATGCAGCAGGTGCGCGCAAGGTCTACATCATGGAAGAACCGATGGCCGCTGCAATCGGCGCCGGACTTCCTGTTCAAGAACCCATGGGCTCGATGGTCGTTGATATTGGCGGTGGCACAACAGATGTCGCTGTCATCTCACTCGGCGGAATTGTCACTTCGCGTTCTATTCGAGTCGGAGGCGACGCCCTCGACGCTTCGATCGTCTCTTACATCAAGAACCAATATTCACTCTTGATTGGCGATCGCACAGCAGAAGAACTCAAAATGTCGATTGGCTCTGCTTATAAGACGCCTGAAGATACTGATGCTCGCATTCGTGGCCGCGATCTTGTCACTGGCCTTCCTAAAGATTTGATGGTGAGTGCTAAAGAGATCCGTGCAGCAATTGAAGATCAGATCAGCAAAATTGTGAGTGCAATTAAATCAACGTTGGATGAGACTCCCCCAGATTTAGTGGCTGACCTTTCTCGCAATGGAATTATGTTGGCTGGCGGCGGAGCGCTTCTTAAAGGTTTACCCGAACGACTTCGCGCCGAGACCGGAATGCCAGTCTCTGTCGCACAGGATCCGCTCTATGCCGTCGTCAATGGCGCCGGCAAGTGCGTCGAGAATTTAGATTTACTGAAGCGAATTCTTATTCCCGAATCAAAATCCACGCGTAATTAATGGATCTGCTCGGCCCAGTGCGTAGGCGTTGGGAAT
>CAIQXR010000171.1 GCA_903875815.1 uncultured Actinomycetes bacterium | reverse complement strand
GCAGTTCCACTCGTGCAGATAGCGGCAACATATTGATTGGTCGCTTTGGAAATTCCGAGCGCATAGAAAGCAGCGCCACGTTCGTCAACTTTGACGTCTAGTTCTATGAGTCCACGTGCTTCTGCTTCAAAGAGCGCAATCGATAGCGGTGCGTTGCGAGAACCAGGCGAGAGAACGAAGTGTTGAACTCCAAGTTCAATCAGTTGGCAGACTGTTGCGCGTGCCAGTGAGGTGGAACTACTCATCAAATCCCCCACTCTGCATAATGTTAGTAATTCTATTCTTCCACCATTCTTGGCGATCTTCGCCTGCGCGATAACGATCGATCAGCTTCTGATCCGGTTCAACTCGTCGGACTTCGAGGTGACCATTGTGTGGCACGAGTGCTGGCGAACAGATATCGCTTTCGAGAAGTGAGACAGTGCCAAGGCCGCAGGCGTAATCCAACGAATCAAGAGAAGCGGCCAGCGCTAAACCATGCGAGATGCCCACGCCAGTATCGAGGGCGCTAGAAATAACGGTGGGCAATCCGATTTCTGAAATTAAGTTCTTGCTAGCAGCAAAGCCACCACTGGGTGCCCATTTCATAATTGCTACATCTGCTACTTCATGAAGGTTAGAAAAATTGCTTCCCAAATTTTTACGAATCGATTCATCGACCGCAATTTTGATCGGCACTTCGCGCTTTACCTGCGCGAGATCAGCCAAGTTTTCACACGGCTGTTCGATGTATTCGAAAACGTCTCCAAAGAGGCCCTGAAATTTGGTGAGATCAGCGATCGCTTGATCCAAGCTCCAGCCGCCATTTACATCGAGGCGAATTTTGGCAGTGGGCAAATAATCTAAGGCTGCCGCCACTAATGCTTGGTCTTCTTCAAAATTATCTACTTTAATTTTAATGGTCGTGCAGCCGGGGAAAGTCTTGAGAACTTCTGGTACTCGATCTGGAGCGACCCGCGGCAACGTTGCATTAATAGGAATGCTAGTGCGCTTTAGCTCTGGCCATTCATTATTTGCCGCCTCGATCGCTGCCTTGAGCCATGCTGAAGATTCCGCGATTCCATATTCGAGAAATGGTGCGAACTCACTCCAGCCAGCGCTGCCACGAAAGAGTGCTACTTCGCGAAGATTGATGCCACGAAAATTTGTTCTCGTCGGAATTGCTACGACAACTAAATCGTGGAGGTCATTGAGCATGGCAGTGAAAATTAAGGGCGCTTCGGGAATTTATTAAAATCAGGCAGGCGCTTCTCCTTGTATGCGTTACGACCCTCTTGGCCTTCCTCTGTTAAATAGAAGAGCAAGGTGGCATCGCCAGCAAGTTGCTGCACTCCTGCCAGACCATCGTCAGCAGCATTCAATCCCGCTTTGAGCAATCGCAACGCCATTGGAGAGTGACGCAACATTTCTCGACACCACTGAACAGTCTCTGCTTCTAATTCGTTGACTGGCACAACAGTATTGACGAGTCCCATATCGAGCGCTTCTTGGGCATCGTATTGGCGACAGAGGAACCAGATCTCGCGCGCTTTCTTCTGACCAATATGCGCAGCCAACAAGCCAGCGCCATATCCGCCATCGAATGAGCCAACCATCGGTCCGGTCTGTCCAAACTTTGCGTTGTCGGCAGCGATTGTTAAATCGCAGACCACATGGAGAACGTGGCCACCGCCGATTGCCCAACCAGCAACCATCGCAACAACGGGCTTAGGAAGGCGACGAATTTGAATTTGAAGATCAAGAACATTGAGGCGTCCGATTCCTTTTTTACCCAGCGCATCGCTGCCGATGTAGCCATCATCGCCGCGGGCATTGATATCGCCACCAGAACAGAATGCTTCACTACCAGCGCCGGTGAAAATAATGACGCCGACTTGATCGTTGTCGCGAGCTAGAGAGAATGCGCGCTCGAGTTCAAAGAGTGTTTCTGGTCTAAACGCGTTGCGAACTTCCGGGCGATTAATCGTAATTTTCGCCATGCCGTCAGCGACCTGGTAAGTGATGTCCTTAAAGCTCTCGCCGCCTTCGCCTACTTCCCAGGTGGGAATGGTGCGATCGGCTGCTTCACGCTTAATTGGCTTACTCACGTTATTTCCTCCACGGGGCGCTCAGACTTCAGTTTCGACTTCATCTTGGACTTCTATGTTGGATAGCCTACGGGCACAATGATTAATTTGCCCAAGCGCCCAGTCATCGCCGTGAAGGATGAGTGGTCAATCCCACAGGTGCGAAGCGCGCTTGCGGCAGCGCTCGGGGCAGATGGCCCAGCCCTTGCTCTCACAACGACCACCCGCACTGAAGTTGATGCCAACATCGCTCTAGTGCTTTCGACGACCGGCTCTACTGGCACGCCGAAAGAAGTTCTACTCTCTGCGGCTGCAATCCTTTCTTCAGCCAAATTATCTAACGAGTATTTAAGTGCGACCGCTATCGACCGATGGTCCCTCAAACTTCCTTTGACTCATATCGCGGGAATCAATGTGCTCGCCCGTTCGCTCCAACTAGGAAGCGAATTAGTGACTTCAGGTGGGGAGTTCACAGCAATCGTTCCGACCCAATTGCATCGAGCGATCACAAGCGATCCTGATCTCCTCAAAGAATTGCAAGCTTGTAAAGCAGTGCTCGTGGGTGGCGCCGCAACGTCGCAGAAATTATTAGCCGATGCTCGTGCGCTCGGTATCAATGTCATTACCACTTATGGTTCATCAGAGACTTCTGGTGGTTGCATTTATAACAACGAGCCACTTGCAGGAGTGCAGGTGAAAATTTCTCCATCAGGTCTCTTAGAAATAGCTAGCCCTACGTTGGCAGAAGGCGTTGCCCAAGACGGTTGGTACACCACCTCCGATCGAGCCGAACTCCGTGATGGCAAAGTATTCATTCTTGGCCGGGCAGATGATGTAATCATCTCGGGTGGTGAAAATATTTCACTAAGCCAAGTGGAATCAGCACTCGCCGAGCTCTCTCAAGAAGTTATCGCTATTGGCGTTCCCAGTCTTGAGTGGGGCCACGAGTTGGTGGTGCTTACTACGAAAAGCCTTGACCAGGTTTCGGCCAAAGCGCTCCTGACTAGTGCAATCGGAAAATTTGCGGTGCCGAAAGAGATAGTGATTATCGACGCAATCCCGCTTAAAGGAATTGGAAAGCCGGATCGAGATCGAGCCCTTGAACTTTATTTAGCCCACCATAAGGGAAGATAACCCAATGAATAAGTGGATCCTCGGGGCACGCCCCCGCACTCTTCCGGCTGCAATCGCACCAGTTCTCGTTGGAACGGCTTTAGTCCGCCGTGATCACACACCTATCAATTGGGTCAATGCACTCTTGGCGCTAGCAGTGAGCCTGCTTCTACAAATTGCCGTCAATTACTCCAATGATTATTCCGACGGTATCCGTGGAACCGATGCAGACCGCGTTGGTCCTATTCGTTTGGTTGCAAGCGGTATGGCATCAGCAAAGGCAGTTAAGAACGCTGCCCTACTCACTTTCCTACTTGCTTCCATTGCTGGATTAATTCTCGCGCTTCGTACTTCTCCGTGGTTGATCGCTGTTGGAGCGATTGCAATTCTTGCTGCTTGGGGCTACACGGGTGGATCAAAGCCTTACGGTTATTACGGGCTCGGCGAGCTCTCGGTCTTTCTCTTCTTTGGTGTGGTTGCCACCATGGGAAGTTACTTCGCGCAGGCAGAACAACTCACACGTCGCTCGCTTCTGATCTCAATCCCCATGGGTTGCATCGCTTGTGCCTTGCTTGCTGTAAATAACTTGCGGGACCTGCCTAAAGATAAATTGGTGGGAAAGAGGACTTTGGCAGTTCGCCTGGGTGATGATCAAGCGCGAGATTTTCTTATCGCTCTACTTCTGGTCGCGCATATCACCGCGATTCTGGTCTGCACTTTCGATGGCTGGGGAATTTTGACGATCATTCCGGGCTTCTTGACCGCTCGAATAATCGGACGAATTCGTTCAGGCATCATGGGCAAAGATCTCATTCCCGTCCTTGGCTTGCTCGGAAAACTGCAGCTCTTCTTTGCTTTCACTCTCGCATTTGCACTCTTCTTCTAAATTTTCTCATCTTTTCCGAGGTATCCGAATCTCCCGAAAACTTCGTTTGGTAATAGAATTACGCCATGCTTGATGTGCTGATCTTTATCGTCTCTTTGGGAGTATGGGCTTACGCCTTCTTTGATTGCGCATCCACACCGCAAGATGATGTTCGCCGCCTCCCGAAATGGGCATGGCTATTGATCATTCTCTTCTTCGATATTCCTGGCTCTATCGGTTGGTTCGTCGTCGGCCGACCTAAGCGAAACCCTGGTCAACGCCCAGGTCGCACAAAGTTTGTCGCTCCGGATGACAATCCAGATTTTCTCCGCAAGCTCTAACGAAAGCTGTTACAAGCCAGAGTAAGTGTGGCGACCAGTTCCCCAAATATTGATGTAGATGTAGTTAAAGAGGAATGTCGAACCGGCAAAGATGCAGAGCCAGGCCGCGCGGCGACCACGCCATCCAACGGTTACGCGCGCGTGAAGATATGCGGCATAGGCGACCCAGGTAATAAAGGCCCACGTCTCTTTTGGATCCCAACCCCAGTAACGGCCCCAAGCTGATTCCGCCCAGATGGCGCCTGCGATAACCGCAAAGGTCCAGAGTGGAAATACAAAAGCAACCAAGCGATAAGAGAGTTGATCGAGTGCTTCTAGCGAAGGCAAGTTAACTGCCCACGGTTTGCGACCACCTTTACGTTCCATGTTGTCGAGGATCAAATACATACCTGCAACGCAGTTAGCAAGTAAGAAAACTCCGCCCGAAGCGATCGCAGCAGAAACGTGAATCGCAAGCCAAGTTGATTTAAGGGCCGGGACGAGCGGCGCACTTGGACGATACAAGACAGTGATGGCTGTGCCGAGGGTGAGAAGCACCGCGATGACAACAGGAAGACCGAGCCAGCGAACTTTGTACTTCGCGAGTGCAAAGAGATAAGCGCCAGTAAAACCGAGAGCGCCAGTAATGGAGAACTCATACATATTGCCCCACGGCACACGGTGGGCTGAGACACCGCGGAAAATTACACCGGCAAAGAGAAGTGCAAAACCAAGGATCATCATCGCAGTTCCGATCCGGCCGCTGCGCTGGGTGCGGGAGAAATCAAATTGGGTCTTTGAATCTACTTCTACATTGCCATCTTTATTGCGGACGGAGAAGGCCACTTCAATTGCATGGGCAAAGAAAGCAATGGTGAAGACGACCATGGCGGAATAGATTCCATAGTTGGAGAGGTAAGCCCAGTTACGTGATGTCATTTCTTCCCTTACTTCTCTTCTTCTAGCAAATTCTTAAGCACTCGGATCTCCACTTCGAGACCTGGCGCATTGTTTTTGGCAAGGCCAGCGATCTCTGCCCGCTTGCCACTCTTGATCCAGATTCGACGCTGACGTGTGAATAGCGAGAGAAGTAGACCAAGGATCGCAAGTATGGCACCTACCAATGCATACATTTTGCCTGGATCATCGACAATCTGCAGGTTGACCCATGACTTATAACCGTCGAATGTGATCGATCCCTCACCGTAGTTGTAGGTCTGGTGGAGCGCGAGCTGCTTGAGGCCGATCTGTTTCATCTTGGCAGTGTTTAGGCGATAGACCGATTGTGGGATTCCTGAATCGAGACCTAAATTGCCTTGCCATACTGAGATGAGAAGTCGTGGATCAATCACTTGTGGGAAAGCGGAGAAAGCGCCTCGGGTCGCGTTGCGATCGTAGGAAGGAACGAACGAACCGATAAATCCAATTTGTGGATTGGAATCTGGCAACTTAATTGCGCCAGTAGATGTGAGGTTGGCATCTTGCGGCAAGAAAATAACTGGTCCTTGGAAGGAGATCTTTCCGGTCTTGTCTCGAACCGTTACCACCGGCGAATAGCCATTGGCTTGAAGATAGATTTTGGTGCTGCCATAGGTGAGTGGTGAATTCACTTTAATAATGCGAGTGATTTCTTTGGAACCAATTGGATTGCTGGCACCGACAGTCAGGACATAATCCAGCGGGGCGCTGGTCTGCACATCGTAGGTAGCCTTGAAATCTTTGATAGTTAGTGCGAATGGAACGAGTGATCCTTCGCCTTGGAATTTTCCGTACGAAATATTGTCATATGACGTGGGGGCGTTAATAAAGCGATCTCCGACATTAACGATCGCTTCACCCTTGGTGCCGAAGAGTCCACCCACTCCAACAGCAAGCAAAATCATGATGAGTGAGAGATGGAAGAGCAGATTTCCGGTCTCGCGCGAATAGCCCTTTTCGGCAGAGATGGAGTCGCCATCCCGGCGGATTCGGTAGCGCGAACTCTTAAGATATTTCTCAGCGCGATCTAAAACAGTCGAAGTGTCGGTATCAAGTTCGCTGTACTCCTCCATCCGATCCAAGAACTTTGGAGTGAGCGGTGGCTGCGCCCCAATTGCTTTGATGTGATGAATTGTTCTTGGGAGTACGCAACCAATAAGGGAGATAAAGAGAAGTAAGTAAATCGCCGCAAACCAGGGCGAACTATAAACATTGAAGAATTTAAGGCGATCGAGCCATGTGGCGAGGAATTTATTACTCGTGAAATATTCCTGAACTTTCATCGGGTTCTGGGAACGCTGAGGGAAGAGTGATCCAGGGATAGCAGCGAAGCCAAGCATCAAGAGCAAGATCAGCGCAGTGCGCATACTGGTGAGCTGTCGCCACATCCAGCGAAGAAGTCCTACTGTTCCGAGTTCAGGTGCTGTAGTCATTTATACCGCCGGGATAAAGCCAGAGATGAGTGAACGGAGTGAATTTATCACTTCGCTCCACAGGCCAGTGAGTTGAAGGAGTCCGATAAGGATGAGAAACGCGCCACCTATCTGGGTCATGCGATTGCCGTGGCGAGAGAGAAAACGTCGCAATTTCGTTGATTGATCGAAGAAGAGTCCCACGACGATGAAGGGAATTCCCAGACCCAGGCAATAGGCGAAGCTCAAAATTGCACCTCGAGTTGCACTCGAACTTTGAAACGAAAGCGCTTCGACTGCGCCGAGGGTTGGACCAATACATGGCGTCCAACCAATTCCAAAGAGAAAGCCCAAGAGGGGCGCGGCGAAGAGGCCACCACGAATTTTCCACTGAGGTTTAAATGATCGATAGAACTTTTGATTGGCAATAAAAAGCACGCCCATAACGATGGTGAGAAGACCCAGGATGATCGCAAGCGTTCTCGAATTGCGATCGATCGTAGATCCCAGTGAACCAAAGAGCGTTCCGTAGGTAATGAAAAGAAGTGAGAAGCCCAGAACAAAGAGCGTGGAACCCAGCGCCACCCGACCCTTTTTCTTCACATCGGTCATGCCCGCGGCATAAGAGAGATAGCCCGGGACCAGCGGCAAGACGCAGGGCGAGAAGAAGGAGATTAACCCAGCAATTGCTGCGACAACCATCGCGAGAATGAGGTTGCCATCAAAGATTTGCGTGGTGAAGAAGTTATGCATTATGCAATGGGCGCCTTCCCCATAACGGCTTGCAGAAGTGAGGAGAGCGCAGCAACAGTGGTTTCACCGCTAATGCGTGCAGCTACTCGCCATTTGCTATCAATAATCAACGTTGTGGGAATGGCATTGGGTGTGAGCGAACCTCGAAAACGAGTGATCATGGAATCATCAGTGAAGTCGGGATAGGTTAATTTAAAGCGTTCAACAAATGCTTTCGCCGACGAGAGATTGTCACGAGTGATAATTCCGGCGAATTGAATATCTGGATTCTTGGCAGCAAAATCTTGTAGGACAGGCGCTTCAGCGCGGCATGGCGAACACCATGAAGCCCAAACATTTATGATGGTCACTTTTGTCTTATCTAACGCCAGCGTGGTGCCATCGAGTGTGGCGCCAGAAATATCTGGAGCCGGCTTTCGATCTGCTTCTTTAATAACAACCGCAGCGCCATTGCCAGAGACAAAAGCATTTTCGCTGGGCTTGGAGAGTCCACCACTACTGCAACTGGTGAGAAGAGTTAGCGATGCGGCGATCGCCACAAATCCTTTAATCTTCATT
>CAIQXR010000170.1 GCA_903875815.1 uncultured Actinomycetes bacterium | reverse complement strand
CCCTGGCGTTTTGCTGTCTTTGGAATTGCGCTCTTCACCGCAATCTTTACTCCTACAGGTGACCCATTGAGCATGGGAATTTTGGCCTTCCCATTGATCTTCTTCTATTTCGCCGCCGGTGGTATAGCTCTCATTGTAGATAAGCGACGAGCAAAAAAGCTTGCTCGCGAACTCGGTGAATAGGCCTCCACATGCGCGCCACCATCGTTGTTAATCCCCACGCAGGCAAAGGGCGTGCTCCTGGCATTGCGAAAGTGATTTCCGAACGCCTTCATCGTGGGGGAAATCGAGTCACGATTATCAATGAAAATGATTTAGATAATGCTCGATTGGCACTGAAGAAGAGTTTGGCAATATTCCCACCAGATCGAACTATTGTCGTTGGGGGAGATGGCAATGTTCATTGGTCCATTCAGGAACTAGCTGGTACTCCTAGCGCACTCGAGGTTGTTCCGACTGGAACGGGAAATGATTTCGCGCGCACTCATGGGTTCTCCCGCAAATCCATTTCTCGACCAACTAAACGGAAGATCGACTTGGGCCACGTAACATTCAAGGATCAGAGTCGGTACTTTGGACAAATCCTGAGCACGGGCTTTGATTCGGCCGTCAATCAGAGAGCTAATAACATGAAGTGGCTACATGGTCGACTGAAGTACACCATGGCAACAATTGCCGAAATTCGCTCATTTGCGCCAATCAAGTACTCACTCACGATCGACGGTAAACGCAGAAATGTTGAAGCGATTATGGTTGCTGTCGCTAATGGCGATAGTTATGGCGGGGGAATGAAGTTAGTTCCTCATGCAAACCCTAGCGATGGCGAGCTCGACATCCTGATTCTTCATACTGTAAGTAAATGGGAACTCATTAAGGTCTTTCCCAAGATTTTTAGCGGTCGACATATTTCGCATCCAGCGGTTGAGACAATCACAGCGAAACGAATCATTATCGACTCGAACGCACTCGTCTACGCAGATGGCGAATATGTCACGCAAGGCAAAATCACCGTCGAGATTGCTCCCGCCGCCCTAGCTCTAGCAACCTCCTCATGACACTCTCACCAGCGGAGAAATTCGCAGAAGTAAAACGGAAAGCTTCGCACCCGAAGACCCAAAAATTCGCGGACTCACATCCTTTCGAACTCGATTCTTTTCAAATTCAGGGCTGCCATGCACTTGAGGCTGGCCATTCGGTTTTAGTGGCTGCGCCTACTGGTGCGGGTAAAACGATCGTGGGGGAGTTCGCTGCACATCTAGCGATTGAAGAGGGGAAGAAGTGTTTTTACACCACCCCGATCAAAGCTCTCTCCAATCAAAAATACCAAGACCTCTGCGATCGTTATGGGGAATCACGAGTTGGGTTATTAACTGGCGATACGAGTTTCAATAGCGAAGCTCAGATCGTTGTCATGACTACAGAAGTCTTGCGAAATATGATCTACGCCAACTCGACAACCTTGGTTGACTTGAAGTACGTGGTGATGGATGAGGTCCACTACCTCGCCGACAAGTTCCGCGGTGCCGTATGGGAAGAGATTCTGATCCACTTGCCGGAGAGTATTCAGTTGGCTGCGCTCTCAGCCACAGTCTCTAATGCCGAAGAATTTGGTGATTGGCTACAGACAGTGCGGGGCGAAACAAAGGTCATCGTCAGTGAAATCAGACCAGTGCCGCTCTATCAACATGTTCTCTTTGGCCATAAATTGCTCGATCTCTTCGTCGATGAAGGCAAGGTCAATCCAGAGATATTGAGATTAGAGAAGGACTCTGCCAGACAAGTGCGCACCCGTTACGGTGGCCCTGCCCATAAGAAGAAACCGTTACTTGAAAAGGGCCAACTCACAACATCGGTGAAGGCGATGGGCCGCGGGGAAGTGATCGACAAACTTGATCGCGAAGGTTTACTTCCTGCCATCACATTCATCTTTTCACGGGCTGCTTGTGATGCCGCAGTTAAACAATGTCTTGCCCACTCGATTCGTCTCACTAGCGCTGAAGAGCGATCTGAAATTCGTGAAGTGATCCATCAAAAGACTCATCACATTCCTGAGGAAGATCTCGTTATCCTCGGTTTCCACGAATGGGTAGAGGCACTTGAGCGTGGTCTGGCTGCGCATCACGCCGGCCTGCTTCCTGCATTTAAAGAGACTGTTGAAGAATTATTCCAACGCGGGCTCGTCAAAGCAGTCTTCGCCACCGAAACTCTCGCCCTTGGAATCAATATGCCAGCTCGCACAGTGGTGTTAGAAAAGCTATCTAAGTGGAACGGCGAGTCCCACGTTTCTGTCACGCCAGGGGAGTACACCCAGCTCACGGGCCGCGCTGGTCGTCGTGGTATCGATATCGAAGGTAATGCTGTCATCATTTGGAATCGCGATATCGATTCTGCATCTGCCGCTGGCTTAGCTTCCACTCGAACATATCCGCTCAAAAGTTCATTCAAACCAACTTACAACATGACCATAAATTTGATTTCGCAATTCGGAGCTGAGCGCGCAAGAACTTCACTCGAATCTTCCTTTGCACAGTTCCAAGCTGATAAAGCGGTCGTCGGGTTAGCCAGGCAGATCGCACGTAATGATCGAGCCATCGCGGATTTGGATAACACCTATGAATGTCATCTGGGTGATTTCGCTGAATATTCCGATCTGCGTG
>CAIQXR010000169.1 GCA_903875815.1 uncultured Actinomycetes bacterium | reverse complement strand
TCCAAGCTGAGAGAGCATGTGATCGAAGAACGGGACGCCCGTGTCTACAGAGATCTGGCCAGAACCATCGAGAACGATCTCGACACTGACTTTAGATTCCTTTGTCTCGCGCACTACGAGAGCTCGTCTCACTGGATTAACTTCGCTCATTCTCTGACTCGCTCTTCTCTTATTCCTACGTGAACGGGAAAACTAGTATCTGCCTACGACCCTATTATGAAGTAAAGCTCGCGATCTCGGCTAAGAATTGATCATTCTCATCAGGAGTTCCGATACTTACCCGCAGGTATCCCGGAATTCCGATATCTCGAATCAACACTCCTCGGTCAACAAGCCCCTGCCAGAGCTCTGATGGGTTCTGTTTCATACCAGTGAACATGAGGAAATTTGCTGCGCTGGGTAAAACCGCGAAGCCCAAAGAGGTAAGGCCGGCTGCAACCCGATCGCGCTCGGAGATCAATTGGCGAACCCCCGCAAGAAGTAAGTCGGAATTCTCCAGAGCAACTTCCGCAATCGTCTGAGTCTGAGTGCTCAAGTGATACGGAAGGCGAGTCACTAACGCAGCGTTAATGATCTCTGACCGAGCAACCAAGTAACCCACTCGGGCGCCCGCAAAAGCAAAAGCTTTGCTCATAGTTCGAACCACAACGATATTAGGGAAGCGATCAAGCAAAGTGACTGCGGAGATCTCTGGCGAGAATTCAGCGTAAGCCTCATCAACAATGAGAAGACCCGAAACTTCAGAAGCAGCCATCGCCAACTGCTCTACTTCGGAAATGGTAATCGCACTCCCTGTTGGATTATTGGGAGTAGTGATGAACGTCAGCGCGGGTTTAATGGAAAGAATCTGGGATACAGCGGATTCAGTGTCGAGCGAGAAATCAGCACGACGGCTTCCGGAGTGCCATGGCGTATTTGTTACTTGCGCAATCAAGGGATGCACTGAATACGACGGAAGGAATCCGAGTGCGCCTCGCTCCCCCATCGCCAACATGATGGTCTGCAATATTTCATTACTTCCGTTTGCTGCCCAAATATTTGCCGAAGAAAATGAAGTACCCGATAGTGTGTTGATGTAAGTAGCGAGTGATGTACGAAGTGCCACGGCGTCGCGATCGGGATAGCGATTGAGGGTGCGCAGCTTGCCTTCGAGGGCAGCCAACATCTCTCTCACTAACGAGTCAGGCAGTGCGAATGGGTTCTCGTTGGTATTGAGTTGAATAACATCTGAAATTTGTGGCGCGCCATATGGAGTCAGCCCCGTCAGCGCGCTTCGCAGTGGTAACCAATCTGGCCAATTACTCACGGGCAATCCTGTTATCGATCTTCAAATCGCGCGCTCATGGCTTCACCGTGTGCGGGCAAATCTTCGGAGTTGGCCAAGGTGATCACATTGGCAGCGATATTGTTAAACGCGATCTCGTTGTAATTAATGAAAGTAACGCCTTTCAGGAAGCTCTGCACCGATAATCCGCTGGAGTGGCAGGCACATCCACCAGTCGGCAGAACGTGATTGGAGCCAGCGGAATAATCTCCGAGCGAAACCGGCGAGAAGCGACCAAGAAAGACTGCGCCCGCATTACGAATTTTTGTTGCGATGACCTCTGGATCGCTCACCAATAGCTCGAGGTGCTCAGCAGCATAAGCATTGACAACATCGATGCCTTGTTCGATCGAGTCCACGAGAACTATTGCCGATTGCTTTCCCGATAGCGCCGTTCGAATTCGATCCTGGTGCTTGGTGCGCGACACTCGAATTTCCAATTCGCGCTCCACGGCACTTGCCAATTCTTCCGATGGCGTCACCAGTACGGCTGCAGCAATGACATCGTGTTCTGCTTGGCTGATCATGTCGGCGGCAACTTCGCCAGCACGTGCTTGGTTGTCGGCAAGGACGGCGACTTCGGTTGGTCCAGCTTCTGAATCAATTCCGATTTTTCCACGTAGCGCGCGCTTTGCAGCCGCGACATAAATGTTTCCTGGCCCAGTCACCATATCGACGCTCTCGCAGACTCCCGCGACACCGTACGCAAACATCGCAACCGCCTGCGCGCCACCAATCGCATAGACCTCAGAAATTCCGAGCAAGGCGCAGGTAGCAAGAATGGTGGGATGAGGTAGTCCGTTATTTTCAGTTTGCGGTGGTGAGGCAACAGCGATGCTCGGAACTTTGGCAATCTGCGCTGGTACGACATTCATGATCACGCTGCTGGGATAAACCGCGCGGCCGCCTGGCACATATAGGCCCACGCGATCGACCGGTATCCACTTCTGCGTGACTTCTCCCCCATCAACGACGCGAGTGAAATTATCGGTGCGGACTTGATCGTTATGTACTTTACGAATCCGAACAATCGCTTCATCGAGCGCACTGCGAATGGCCGGATCTAAATCTGCAAGCGCCTTCGCCAACTCCGATTCGGGAACACGAATAGCAGCAGGGCGGATGCCATCAAATTTTTCACAGAGATCAAGTAAATCTGATTCAGTGCCTGTTGCCACGGTGGCAAGAATCGGTTGGATTGCTGCAACAGCAGCATCGACATCCATCTCTGCTCGAGGGAGGAGTGCTGCGTATCCTGATTTGGAGAGCGATTTCCCGCGCAGATCAACGCGTCGCATGGGAAGGCTACTCATGCTCGAATTCTAGAGTAATGACGCGAGCAGATGCCGACAGATTCGGCCAGATGCGGGCAGATGCGGCCAGATAAGCCCAATACTTACTTATACGAGACAGTCAGGACCGAGAATGGATTTGAGATCAGCGCTCAGGCTAGGTGAAGAGGTAACTCGAAGGTCATCGCCAATCTTGAGCAGCATGCGCTTCTCGCCATCGAGTAGTTGGAGATGGACTTCCCGCTTGCCCGGATGGGTCCGCAAGATCTCTTTGATTCGATCAACGACGGGTGGAGTAAGGCGAGCTTGATCGACTGAAATGACAACTGGCCCAGTCGGCGCAGCACTGATATCCAAAGTATTTACATCGAGCACTGACAGGCGGGGCTGCTCCTCGCGCTTATCAACCCGGCCTCGAATGACGACAACCCGGTCCTCCACCAATTTCATCGCGTGCTGCTCGTAATATTTTGAGAAGAACATGACGTCGATCGCGCCCTCCAAATCTTCGACTGTCACGATCGCCCACGGCGCACCATTCTTCGACATCTTGCGTTGAATCTGAGTAATCAATCCCCCAACCGTCACGACTTGATCGTGTCCGATGCCATCGTCTGCAATTCGACTGATCGGCATATCTGTCGCTGAGCGAAGTACATGCTCCACGCCCAATAGTGGATGGTCAGAGACATAAAGTCCTAACATCTCTCGCTCGTAAGCAAGGAGTATTGCCTTCTCCCATTCCTGATTAGGGATTTCAATATCGACTGAGGTGACTGCAGATGTATCGGCGGCAATAGAACCGAAGAGATCGAACTGCCCGATAGCTTCAGCGCGCTTGGTCTCAGAGACTGAATCAATGGCTTCCAGTGAGATCAGCGTCAGGCCCTTGCGGGGATGACCGAGAGAATCAAAGGCGCCGCCTTTGATCAGCGAATCAATCGTCTTCTTATTGCAGACATTTGCATCGACTTTGGCGAGGAAATCTCCGAAGGATGTGTATCGACCCTTTGCTACGCGAGCAGCAGTAATGGAGGCAACAACGTTCTCGCCAACATTTCGAATAGCGGTAAGTCCAAAACGGATATCGACACCGACTGGCGTATATCCCGACTCTGACTCATTGACATCAGGTGGCAGAACTTTAATTCCCATGCGACGACACTCGTTGAGATAGAGCGCGCTCTTATCTTTATCGTCGCGAACACTTGTCAAAAGCGCAGCCATATATTCGGTCGGGAAATTGGCCTTGAGGTAAGCAGTCCAATAAGAGACGAGACCATAGCCGGCGCTGTGTGCTCGGTTGAAGGCGTAATCCGAGAATGGAATCAACGTCTCCCAGAGTTTCTTGATTGCTGCCTGCGAGAAGCCGCCTGCGGTCAGTCCGCTCTCGAAGTTGACGTACTCCTTATCCAAAATATCTTTATTCTTCTTACCCATCGCCTTACGCAAGAGATCCGCGCGGCCGAGGCTAAAGCCAGCTAACTTCTGGGCAATCGCCATAACCTGCTCTTGATAGACGATCAAGCCATAGGTATCGCCCAAAATATCTGAGAGCGCTTCCGTAAGTTCTGGGTGGATCGACTCCACCGGCTTTCGCTTATTTTTGCGATCGGCATAATCGGTGTGAGCATTCACGCCCATAGGTCCAGGACGATAAAGCGCAATAACAGCGGAGATATCCTCAAAGGAGTCAGGGACCATTTGGCGAAGTAGTGCTCGCATTGGCCCACCATCAAGCTGGAAAACGCCGAGCGTGTCACCGCGGCCAAGTAATTCAAAGGTCTTGGGGTCATCGAGCGTTAAATTATCGAGATCAACTTCAACGCCCGCGTTATTCCGAATATTGATCAGGCAGTCATCAATCACTGAAAGGTTTCGCAAGCCAAGGAAGTCCATCTTCAGCAGACCAGTTGCTTCGCAGGCACCCATATCAAATTGGGTGATGATCGCACCGTCGGCTTCGCGGCGATGAATTGGGATGACGTCGAGTAGTGGCTCGCGACTGAGAATCACACCGGCGGCGTGTACTCCCCATTGACGTTTCAAACCTTCAAGACCCCGAGCGGTATCGACAACGCGACGAGCATCGACATCGCTCTCATAAATACTACGGAACTCACCTGCCTCGCCATAGCGAGAATCTTCGGGATCAAAAACACCACCGAGTGAAATATCTTTACCCATGAC
>CAIQXR010000168.1 GCA_903875815.1 uncultured Actinomycetes bacterium | reverse complement strand
GATGGTGACGCTCGGCGACGTGCTTCGCTCTGGCGTAGCGACCGGCGACCCACACCCTATGGTGATCGCACTCGGTAAAGATGTTGAAGGTGCATTTATCTGCGCCAACTTAGCCAAGATGCCGCACTTACTTGTTGCTGGCGCGACAGGTGCCGGTAAATCTTCGATGATTAACTCACTCGTCGTATCTATTTTGATGCGCGCAACGCCAGATGATGTTCGCTTGGTCATGATCGACCCTAAGCGCGTGGAACTCACTTCATATGAAGGAATTCCACACTTGATCGCACCGATTATTACCAATCCCAAGAAAGCTGCCGATGTTTTGGCTTGGGTCGTGCGTGAAATGGATATGCGTTATGACGATCTTTCGCACTTCGGATTCCGTCATATCGATGATTTCAATAAAGCTGTTCGCGCGGGAAAGATCACGCCTCCTGCAGGCAGCGAGCGAGTGCTCGAGCCCTATCCATACCTGCTCGTCATCATTGACGAACTTGCAGACCTTATGATGGTTGCTGCGCGTGAAGTGGAAGAGAGCATCGTCCGCATTACCCAGTTGGCACGCGCTGCCGGTATTCACTTGGTCATTGCAACTCAGCGTCCGAGCGTCGATATTGTCACTGGTCTGATTAAGGCAAACGTTCCTTCCCGTCTCTCCTTTGCGACTTCAAGCCTTGCCGATTCACGAGTCATTTTGGATACCCCAGGAGCTGAGAAGTTGGTCGGCCAAGGCGACGGACTCTTCTTGCCGATGGGTGCGAGTAAGCCACTTCGTATTCAAGGTGCATACGTTTCAGAACGCGAAACCGAAGCGATCGTTAATTTTGCTAAAGCGCAATTGCAACCGGTCTATCGACTTGATCTCAATGCGCCAGTGAAAGCCAATGTTATTGAAGATGATATTGGTGATGATATGGATCTCTTGTTACAGGCCGTTCAACTTGTTGTCTCCACGCAATTTGGTTCCACATCAATGCTGCAACGCAAACTTCGCGTCGGCTTTGCGAAAGCTGGTCGCCTCATGGATCTCATGGAGAGTCGCGGAATTGTTGGACCGTCAGAAGGTTCGAAGGCTCGCGCCGTGTTGATCAATGCGGAGCAGATGCCCGATGTTCTCGAAGAGCTGCAAGGAAATCTCTAGACCTTCTACTCGGCACGTCCGCCTCTCAGGTGACATTCGGGGTGAATTCTCAGTGAACCTGCTCGATTGAGCGTGAGTCACAGCCATGTAATTCGGATCCAATTTGTGGCTCGCCCGAGGTGCGTTTTACCCTTAACCCCTGCTCGCAATCCCCATGTGAGAAAGAGAAGGATTTCCTACCTATGTCTGAGATTGTTATGACAGTCGGAGAAGCGTTACGCGCTGCGCGCGAGAGCGCTGGATTTTCTATCGAGCAAATTTCTGAGATCACGCGCATTCGCAAAGATGTCATCACTGATCTTGAATCAAATGTTTTTACCACATCTGGCGGAATCGCTTATGCCCGTGGACATATTCGCAGCATTGCAAAGACCATTAAGGCCGATGGCGATCTGCTCGTTCAACTCTTTGAAGAGACGACAGGTGAAGTTGATCGCCCGATGATCGATCTCTTAACCGAAAACAATGCAACACCTGTTCGTCGCGAGCTTCCTAAAGTTTCTTACAAGGCCATGGCCAGTGTCGCTGCAGGAGTCATTGCACTCTTAATTTTGGTACCGACCGTCTCAGGACTTTTCACATCAACATCTCACACAGCGAAGAAGAGCGTGCGTGCCTCCGTCACACAATCAGCTCCTTCCAATGCAGTAGCCACAGTGGCGACTAAGACATCTGATGTCAGTGTCACCATTACCGGCACTGCGGGCAAGAGTTGGGTCGGAATCACCGACGCATCAGGCGCTCAGATTTTCAGTGGCCAGATCGCACAAGGAGCGAGCCAGACTTTCTCTGATGCACAACTCCTTTATGTTGTCGTAGGAAATGCCGGAGCAGTCGATATCGTCGCTAATGGCAAGGATCTCGGCGCACCAGGCGCAGTTGGGGAAGTTGCACATCTTCAATTCGGTCCCGGCTCTTCATCTCAAGGCTAAGCACTTCAAAGCGATAAGACAGTTATCGCGGTAGCATTGCGCAGGTGAGTTCAGACCTGCAGGCAAAAGCCCCCAAAACCGTTGCGTTAGTAACTTTGGGCTGCGCCCGAAATGAAGTGGACTCCGAAGAATTAGCCGGCCGATTAGCGGCCGATGGCTGGACTCTTGTTGATGACGCCGCACTCGCTGAAGTAGCAGTCATTAATACGTGTGGCTTCATTGAAAGCGCGAAGAAAGATTCTGTCGACGCTCTTCTCGAAGCACACTCCCTTAAGGGAAATGGCGTTACCCAAGCAGTTGTCGCAGTGGGCTGTATGGCCGAGCGATATGGCAAAGAATTAGCTGAAGCACTTCCAGAAGCCGATGCCATTCTCGGCTTCGATGATTACACCGATATTTCCAATCGCCTACGCACCATTATTAATGGTGGCTCCGTTGAGGCGCATACGCCTAAAGATCGTCGCACTTTGCTCCCGATCTCTCCTGCTGCCCGCGCCGAAAACCGCGACGCAGCCGTCTTAAATCGCCCTGAACCCACCAGCCACTTAGGCCAAGGCGTCCGCGTCATGCGCAAGCGATTGGAGAGCGCACCCGTAGCACCGCTCAAGATCGCCTCGGGTTGCGATCGACGCTGTTCCTTCTGCGCCATCCCGATGTTCCGTGGCTCCTTTGTTTCTCGTCGCCCTGTCGAAATTATCGAAGAAGCGAAATGGCTGGCTGACCAAGGAGTTTCTGAAGTTTTCCTCGTCAGTGAAAACACCACTTCCTACGGAAAAGATTTTGGTGATCTCAAAGTTCTCGAGTCAATGCTTCCTGATCTCTCTGCCATCGATGGCATTGAACGTATTCGCCTCTCCTATCTGCAGCCAGCAGAGATGCGGCCATCGCTCCTGCAAGCCATGGTGAGCGTTCCTAAAGTCGTCCCTTACTTCGATCTCTCCTTCCAGCATGCCAGCGGAACAGTTCTTCGCCGGATGCGCCGGTTTGGTGATTCCGAGAAGTTCTTGCATCTGATCGATCAGATTCGCGCCCTCGCCCCAGAAGCAGGAATTCGCTCCAATGTCATCGTCGGCTTCCCTGGGGAGACGGAAGAGGAATACCAAGAACTCGTTCACTTTATTTCACAGGCTCGCATGGATGCCGTCGGAGTATTTGGTTACTCCGATGAAGATAAAACTGAAGCTCTGACTTTGCCGGATAAAGTTGAGGAAGATGTTATTCGCCATCGCGTTGAAGAGTTATCGACCATGGTGGATGAACTCTTAATGCAGCGCGCCGAAGAGCGGATTGGCCAGAAAGTACGCGTCCTGATTGAAGATGCCGAACTCCAAGAGGGTCGCGCTGAGCACCAAGGCCCAGAAGTTGATGGGTCGACCTTTATTCAAGGCCGCGGCCAATATAAAGTGGGCGAGTATGTGGATGCCATCGTCACCGACGTTGCCGGCGCAGATTTGGTAGCACAGCCGCTATGAGTTCAGTAGAGCCCGAGACACCGCAAAGCGGGAACTTTAATCTCCCCAACTTTCTCACCGTTCTCAGACTCCTCGCACTTCCATTCTGTGCTTATGCGCTCTTTAAAGACCACGGCAATAACCACCAGTGGCAGTACATCGCATGGACCGGGTTCTTCTTAGTTGGCCTCACAGATTTCTTTGATGGTCGAATCGCTCGTTCTCGTAAAACAATTACTAGCTTCGGCACATTCTTAGATCCAGTGGCGGATAAAGCCGCGATTGGTACCGCCCTCATTGGGCTCAACATTTTAGGGAAACTCTGGTGGTGGGTGACTGCCATTATTTTGATCCGTGAAATTTCGGTCACCGTTCTTCGCCTCGCCGTCATTAGTGATGGCGTGATTCCGGCGAGTAAAGGCGGAAAGCTTAAGACCTTGTTCCAAGGATTCGGCGTTGGCTTCTTCATCTTGCCGCTGCCGCATTGGGCGCTACTGCCACGTGATGCCTTTATGGCTATTGCCGTCATTCTTACCGTGACTACGGGCTTTGATTACTTCGCGAAGGTACTGCGTCGCTAATGCCTAAGAAATTATCCTCCGCCGAACAGGTAGTGAAGGCGCTCAAGAAAAAGAAGCGCACGGTCGTCACAGCCGAATCAATTACTGGCGGGGGACTCGGCGCTGCCATCACTGATGTCGCTGGATCCTCCGAAGTCTTTATCGGTGGACTCATCACCTATAGCGATGGCGCCAAGGAGGGAATCCTTCAGGTAGCGAAGCGACTTCTCAAAAAGCACACGGCTGTATCGGAAGAAGTGGCATCAGCGATGGCTGAAAGTGCTCGCCTCCAATTCAAGGCCGACTACGCGATTGCCACCACCGGGGTGGCTGGACCGGGCAAGGCTTATGGCCAAAAAGCCGGCACCGTCTGGGTAGCCATCGCTAGCAAGAAGGATGTCCAGACGATCGCGTTGCAGCTTTCAGGAGACCGGTTAGAGGTGCGCCACGCGACGATTGAAAGCGCGCTGGCAGCTTTTGCGCGTATTCTTATCTCGTGACTCTTCTCCGTACCCACATTGGTAGCACCCTGCGCAGCGCTCGCGTTGCCCAAGGTCGCACCCTGCGCGATGTCGCCAAAGGCGCTCGCGTCTCCTTGGGTTACCTCTCCGAAGTAGAGCGTGGTCAAAAAGAAGCATCTTCCGAGCTTCTCAATTCCATCTGCCAAGCACTTGATCTCTCACTCAGCACCGTCATGGTCGATGTTGCTCGACTTGTGAAGTCTTCTGAAGCACCAGTATTAACTGTGGTCGACGACGCGGCCTAGGGCGGCGCCTGTGACCGAAAAATACGCCCCACAAATGGCTACTCAACAACGTTCTCGCGCAGCAATTCTCGCTGGCGCAAAAGCAGTTATTGCCGAGTCTGGTAATTACGAATCCAATATGATCGAAATTGCTGCTCGCGCACAAGTCTCTCGGGCAACGGTCTATAACCACTTCGCCGATAAAGAAGAGATGATGCTGACTCTTCTTGAATCAGAAATCGATCGATTAGCCGAACTTGCTAGAAGCGCATCTGATCCTGCCGAAGCACTTCGTTTAGTCTCTGTCGATATTTCTGCAGATCCAGCACTTCGCAAGATGGTCACCAGCGATCCACTGGATATCGCTCGCTTTGTCACTGTCACCGATCATCCACTCTGGTCGCGCGCTTTCGATCAAGTGGCCGATATTTTTGGCGAGAAAAACTCCGGCCTAGTTATTCGTTGGTTGATGGGCCAAATCGGTGCGCCGCTCACCGCTACCGAATCTGCTTCGCAAGCTCTGCAATTAGCTTCGGCACTTACTCGATAGCAACGCCATGCGAATTACCGAATTGCGCTCGCGAATGTTTGATTACTTTCCCGATTCAGATACCTATGCCCGCGATATCGTCCACTCTGAACTTGGTGGCCGCACTGTCAATGAAGCCCTGAAAGCAGGGGATGAGCCGGGCGATATTTGGAAAGCGATCATCAAGCACAATCCCGAGATGCCGCTGAAGTTTCGGTAAATAAAATGAGCCTTGTAATTGCCACAGTCGATCCGCGCGAAGCGGATGTCACGGCGCTCTTGCAGCGACACTTAGATTTCTGCCTATCGACAACACCTGCCGAACATGTCTACGCCTTGGATGTCGAGAAACTTCGCACCCCGGATATCTCACTCTTTGGTGCCCGAGTTGATGGCCAATTAGTTGCGGTCGGCGCGCTTCGAACATTGGATTCCGAACATGGTGAACTGAAGTCGATGCATGCGGCTCAGGAATATCGTGGGCAGGGATATGGGAAATTAATTCTCGAATACCTCATCGCCTTCTCGAAGGAGCAAGGGCTTAAGCGAGTGAGCCTGGAGACGGGAACCCCCAAAGAATTCCTTCCTGCCCGCCGCATGTATGAAAGCTTTGGCTTTGAGGAGTGCCCCGCCTTTGGGGAGTACGAGGCCAACCCACACAGCATCTGCATGACCCGCCTGCTCTAGAACTCCCGCCCAGGCCCTCGGCGTGTCTGATCGCCGCCTCTGGTCTTTCGAACAGATGTTCGGTAACCTTCTCCTATCGCGCTCAATCCCGCTGGCCCCTCGTGGGACGAACGAATTGAGCTCGATATACCCAACCTGAGCGGTTCCACAGTTCCGCGAGAGCCCGCCTCCCGCCGTCAGTGGTCTTCCGTACCTTCAGGACCGTACATGACGCACTCTCGGGTGCAGGAGAAATGAAAGAGGTAAAAAGTGGCTGCTGATAAAACAGAGAAGCAACAGAACGACCGCACCAAAGCCTTAGATACCGCCCTAGCCCAGATCGAGCGTCAATTCGGTAAGGGATCAGTTATGAAGATGGGAGATCGCGGCCCAATCGTTCAGGAAATTATTCCGACCGGTTCGATCGCACTCGACATCGCACTTGGAATTGGTGGCCTCCCACGTGGCCGCATCGTAGAGATCTACGGACCTGAATCTTCAGGTAAGACAACAGTTGCACTTCACGCAATCGCTAACGCCCAGCGCAATGGCGGCATCGCAGCATTTATCGATGCAGAGCACGCACTCGATCCCGAGTATGCCCGCAAGCTCGGCGTTGATATCGATGCACTTCTTGTTTCACAGCCAGACACCGGTGAACAAGCACTCGAGATCATGGATATGTTGGTTCGCTCCGGCGCTATCGACATCATCGTCGTTGACTCCGTTGCAGCACTTACCCCTCGCGCAGAAATCGAAGGCGAGATGGGCGATTCACATATGGGCCTCCAGGCTCGTTTGATGTCTCAAGCGCTTCGTAAGATCACTGGTGCACTTCACCAGTCAAATACCACAGCGATCTTCATCAACCAGCTCCGCGAAAAGATCGGTGTCTTCTTCGGAACACCGGAAACCACCACTGGTGGTAAGGCACTTAAGTTCTATGCATCAGTGCGTATGGATATCCGTCGCATCGAAACTCTTAAAGAGGGACAAGATGCTGTCGGTAACCGTACTCGCGTCAAAGTCGTCAAGAACAAGATGGCGCCCCCATTCAAGCAAGCAGAATTCGACATCCTTTACGGTGTTGGTATCTCGCGCGAAGGTTCACTCATCGATCTCGGTGTTGAACTCGGCATCGTTAAGAAGGCCGGTGCTTGGTATACCTACGAAGCCGATCAACTCGGCCAGGGTAAGGAAAATGCTCGTTCATTCTTGATCGACAATCCTGATCTTGCCAACGATATAGAGTCAAAGATTCGTGCGCACTTCGTCCCCGTCACCGTCGATCCCGAGCTTGTAGCTGCGATCGATGAAGCTGCAGCAGAAGTTGATTTCTAAATCCACTAAGAAAGCAGAGCGTGAAGGTAGGGATCTAGCCCTCGCAGGTGATGATCCCTACTCCTTCGCCCAGACAGTTGCGCTTCACGCGTTAGCTCCACGGGCACGGAGTCGGGCCGAACTTCACGCACTTCTTCTGAAGCGCGGTGTCAGCGAAGAGAACGCGATATCTGTTCTCGATAACCTCGAACTTCAAGGCTTGCTCAACGATCTTGAGTTCGCTCAGATTTGGTCGAATTCACGTCAACGTCAGAAGAAGCTCTCGAAGCGCGTGATCGCCCAGGAACTTCGCCACAAGGGCGTTGCGCAAGACATCATCGATGAAACCGTTGATGGCATTGATGATGCCGACGAGTATCAGATGGCCTTCACACTCGCCGAGAAGAAATATCGCTCGGTTGCTCACCTCGATCCTGAAGTTGCCTATCGCCGGATTCATTCTCTACTTGCTCGCAAGGGCTTTGGTCATGGCATCGTCTCGCGCATTATGCGCCAATTGATCGATGGAGTACCTGAAGAAGTCGAGTAAGTATTCATCAGTAAGATACTCGCATGGCTAAACCACCACTCATCATCATTGGTGGTGCCACTGCTACTGGCAAGAGTGGTTTAGCTGTCTCACTCGCCCAGAAACTTGGCGCAGAGATTATTAACGCTGATTCCATGCAACTCTATAAGGGCATGGATATCGGCACTGCCAAACTTTCCATGGAAGAACGTGGCGGAGTTGTTCACAACTTATTGGATCTCGTAGAGGTCAGTGACGATGTGAATGTGGCCTGGTTTCAATCATTGGCTCGAGAGAAGATCGACGAACTGCGTAGCGCCGGAACTCCCGTCGTTGTAGTGGGCGGTACCGGTCTTTACATTAAAGCGATTCTTGATGAGATGAACTTCCCTGATACTGATCCCGACGTTAGAGCGAGCTTGGAAGCAGAAGCCGAAGAGCTTGGGGGAGATGTGTTGCATGCGCGTCTGGCTGAATTAGATCCGATCGCGGCCATTGCTATTCCTAAAGAGAATGTGCGACGAACGATTCGTGCATTAGAAGTTATTGAGATTACTGGCGCTCCTTACACAGCCAACTTGCCGCGCGAAGGGTCGCATCGCTATCCCGAGGCTATTCACTTGGGACTGGCATTGGATCGTGAATTACTCGACCCTCGCATCGATACTCGAGTCGAGAAGATGTGGGAGCAAGGGTTAGTGGAAGAAGTGCGCGATTTGATCGGTCG
>CAIQXR010000167.1 GCA_903875815.1 uncultured Actinomycetes bacterium | reverse complement strand
TGAATTTATATAGTCGCCAAGCCATGGGGTATTGGCAAAGAGGCGAGCCGCTGCTGCTTCGCGCAGAGCGAGATAGATACGGATCTCCTCTTCCGGGATCTCCAGACCTTCGCTCCAGCTGAGAATATTTTGAGGGAGCAGGTGGGGCTGCACTCTTTCATGGGAAGTGGGAGCGAAACCGATTTGGCTGCTGGGGTCGACCTGCGGAGAAAAGAGCGGAAGCGCGAGATCGTTCGATCCGGTCACGCTGATTGCTAACTGTCCTACTGATTGTCCGAGCTGTGAGGCGATGAGTGAACCCATGAAGGCGCGCATGATCGGCGTGACTGCTGCCATCTCGGGTGCGTTCTCAACGCCGGATTCGCTCAGAATATTTGTGAGCGCAGTCGCCATTCCTTGAGCCAACGGTTCGACCAGTTTCTGCCAACCATCGAGTGATGCTTCGAGCCATTCGCGCCGGCTCCAGGCCGATTGCACGCCACGAGTCAGCGCCGGAAATGCGGTTGCTTCATCGAGCCAGATATTGGCGATATCGATTGCTTCTTGCGATTGCGCGAGGTCAACGCTTCCGACTGCAATTTCAGATTGGGCAGCAATAAAGTTGCGAGCGATTTCGCGAATAGTGTCACGACTGACGAGCGGGCCATTCCCAGCGCCGGCAGTAAAGAGCGCCTGCGGATTGATTCCAAATTGTGCGAATTGCGAAAAGAATTGTGAAAAGTCGGGAGCACCGTTCTCGTCCTCATTGGGATTGCCGGGGCCGAAACCAAAGTTGCTCATTGAAGTACCTGCTCCCTCTCCTCGCGAAATTGCCTCTACTTGTCTTGATCAGTCTCGATCAGTCTCGATCAGTCTCCAATATTCTGATGTGACCTGCACCAACGATAACGCTGACGGCTTCAAAAAACTTCCCGAAATCTCGGATCGGTTTGTTAAGGTAGGGCGGTGATCATCTCTGCGATTAAGACGAGCCCAAGCGCATTTGCTGCGCTGATCTGGTGGGTCATCCCCGTGGTGGTCGTATTGGGCGCGATCGCCTATGTCGTCTGGGTGGCTAAGTTCCAGGATAAGTTCGATAACGAGACCAATCGCTCAGTCGCAAAATTCAGTGAATTTCAGAAGAGCTTCAATCAGCCCGCCACCGTGGAGGTGGTTGAGTCCAACGAGAAATCTCACCCTGATACCGCCACTACTGATTTCACTAGTTAATTGCGGTTACTCAGGTTTACTCAGGCTTACTCCGGTTTACTCAGGGTTAATTAAATGAACGTCTACCCCCGCTACCTTCCTAAAGCGCAGATCCTTTTCCTTCTTATTGTGGGCGCACTGCTCTTGGTTGTGCCACTGCCGTTTTCTGTCATTTCGCCAGGGCCAACTACTAACTTATTAAATGGCCCCATCACAGTTGCCTCCAGCATTGCGGCGCCCGGTACCTCATCATCTGGATCATCTGGATCATCTGGATCATCTGGATCTTCGAGATCAATGGGCTCAATCCTTTCGCTCACTGTCTATGTCACTACCCCGGGCAGCCATGTGACTGCCCCGCAATTGGCAGCCGCGTGGATGCGGGGC
>CAIQXR010000166.1 GCA_903875815.1 uncultured Actinomycetes bacterium | reverse complement strand
CAAGCTGGTTTGCTCGTCGCTTATCTACCATGAGAGCAATACCGCCGGCGGCGAAATAGAAGAAGATCAATGGGAAGGCCAAAATTCCCATGCTCAATGGGTCACCTGTAGGAGTAAAGATTGCGGTGAAGAGCGCAATTCCAAAGACAGCAAAACGCCAGGGCTTGAGGATCGCCTTGCCACTTACTAAACCAATCAAGTTGAGCGAGAGCAGGAAAACAGGAAGTTCGAATGCGAACCCGAAAAGCAAAATAACCCGCAGTACGAAATCGAGATAATTATCAAACTTAACTAGATTCGTAAGGGCGCCGGGCGTGAACCCGAGGAGTACTCGAACAGCGATGGGAAGAATCCAGTACCCAAGGCCTGCGCCAAGAGCGAAGAAGGGAATCGCGCAGAGGATGAAGAGAATTGTGCGGACTTTCTCTTTTCTGTGTAGTGCAGGGGCAACGAATGCCCAGAGTTGATAGATCCAAAATGGCGCGGCCAGGATCACTCCCACGAGAATGGCTACTTTAATTTGTAAATTCAATGGACCAAGCACGCCATCGATATAGAGAGTTCCGCAATGGGTTGCCCCACTCTTTCGAGCAACCGAGAGATCGCAGACAGGAGAAGCCAACTTATTAACTATCGGGGTGTAGTAAACCCACCCAACGATCGAACCTAAGGTGATGGCTATGGCAGAACGAAAGACCCTTTTCCTGAACTCGCGAAAATGTTCAATCAGGGGCATGCGACCGCCCGGTTGGGCGCTCACAAACTAGCTCTTTGGTGTCTCGTCAGTGCCTGACTTTTTATCATCTTCCTTAAGGTCTTTCATCTCTGCTTTGAAAATACGCAGTGATTTGCCGACAGCTTTCGCTGAATCTGGAAGTCGCTTAGCTCCGAAAAGAATCACGAGCACAATAAGAAGCATCAAGATATGTGTTGGTTCTCTGAGAAAGCCCATTTCTCTTCCATTTCTCTCTAGCGAGGGTCTCCCCCTCGGTACTTGGCACATACTACTGACCCAGCGGCTCTAGGGTTGGAATTCTCGCCCAGAATGGTCGAATTTAGCTCTATGGAAGGTAGTTCAGGAGGGCTGCTTGGGCACGATTTCGCACCTCATCTACCAATTTTTGGGGTTCGAGAATTTCGCACGACCCGCCAAAACTCAAGATCTCTCGGACTAACCACTCTTCGTTGAAAATCGAAACTGTGACATCGATCGCACTGTCGACCTCGGTGCGGTGGGAAATTATCGCAGAATTATCGTCTAGGAATGATGCGCCGGTGGGATAAACCCGAACTCTTGCCTCCGCATTGGCCGCCTCGAAATTCTGATCAGTGCGTCGTGAGTCAACACTAGATATCGATTCATTCATTGCGAGATCGGATATACGGTCTACTCGAAAGGTTCTATTCTCCGAAATTTCCGGCACATAAGCTTGCAAGTAATACCACTCCCCTTGCATGGTCAGAGATTGAGGAATGACTTCGCGCCCACTTGCGCGATCACTCGTCGCTGAAAGGTATTTGAAGCTCAACCAGTGACCAGACGTAAGGGCGCTTTCAATAGTCAAAATCTGTTCACGAATATCTGACGCGATTTGCTCTTGGGTAATTCCAAGGTGTGCAGCAAGCCCGGTTAAATTGGCCGGTAGGAGATCTTGCAAACGCAAATTCATTGCACGAGCTTTCGCCTGCATCTCAACTGACAGTCCGGGGAAATCTGAAAGAGCGCTGAGTGCTAATTTCAGACTAATCACTTCTCCTTGCGTAAATGTTCGAGGACGGTCCAGAACTTGGGGATCTATGACTGAAACAAAACCATCATCGAACGTTAAGTCAATTAACTCAAGCGGGGTATAGCCGGGAAGTCCGCAGACAAAGAGAAGATTGAGATCTGAAACAATCTGTTCGCTGGAAGTGCCAAAGGCCGTGGAAAGTTCGCCGAGGGAAATGCCTGGATGCTCCAGCACGTAGGGAATAAGGTCGAGGGCGCGGGCCGTTCTGGCAAGAGCTGTTTCAGCCATGTGATGCCACTTTCTGCAAGGTGCTTACTATGTGGTCGGCAAGTTCTTGAGGTTCGACAACTCGAACTGCTCGACCCGCTCGAAGAATCTCGCGAAGAAATACCTCTTGATTGAGGTAGTGAAAGCGGTAATGAAGATGAGAATCTGTCTCGGAGATGATTTCCCCAGAACGTGCTAACGAAAAACCTAGCTCCCGATCAACCGCAATCACTGCGGTATCACTCGAGCCGTGCTCATCAACTTTTGGAGATTTGAGCTCATCCGAAATCGAATAGTCTTTCGGAATCTCATAAGCATCCTTTTTCTTCCCTCGCATGACATCCCCTGACATACGGGCCAATTTGAACATTCGGGTTGCACCTTTGCCCAAATCCAGGCCGCCCACATACCAATAGCCGCGCCATAATGTCAGTGCATAGGGGGCAATTTCACGAGCAGAATTTTTGAACTCCCCTCGCTTTCGATAAGTAAAGGAGATGGTTCGTCGCTCGTTGATGGCATCCAATATCGTCGTTAAATTCTCAGTAGATTCGTTGAAGCGATACTCAAATTGCGTCATACCAGAGAGATCTGCCGGAATTCCGAGTGAATTGAGTTTGCGCAGAGCGCTTTGTGAATCCTCAGAAAGAACCGAGTTCTGCCATAGTGCGGCAGCTGCCGAAAGTATTGCAACATCTTCTGGAGATAGGTCGCCAAGATCTAAGGCGTAATTACTTGGGATGATTCGATAACCAGCTTCATCTTGAAAATATGGGTCAATTTCGGCCACGGAGATGGTCAAGCCGAGAGATCGGAGATCGTCCTTATCTCTCTCGAACATTCGTTCCATGGTCTCTGGTGAGCCTTCATATCCTGCGACCGTACGGAATATTTCGCTCTTCGTGAGATACCGTTTGGTGGCCAAGAGTGCCAGCGTGAGGTTAATTAACCGCTCGGTTTTGGCATCAGACATATGGCAAGCCTATAGCGAGGGTGGCGCTCAGCCCCTGGAATTTTGCTAGATTTCGGCCATGCCTAAGAAATCGCAGATTCTCAAAGTTTCCTCACTCCTCGCCGTTAGCGTGCTCTCACTCTCTGCATGTACGACCGATGGTGGCGTCTCAAACTCCAAAAATGCCAACTCCAAAAATGTGAACCAGAAAGGCTCAACAATGACTTCACCTGCAGATCAGTACATCACAGTTTCCGGAGCAGAAGGCTCGGCACCCACTATTGGAGCGCCACAAGGCTCAGCACCCACAACTTTGATCACAAAGGATATTTACACAGGAACTGGTGCGACAGTTCTTCCTACTTCGACTCTCACTGTTCAGTACACCCTGCTTGCTTGGTCAACTGGAAAAGTTGTTGAGTCATCCTGGAATAGTGGCTCGCCGGCAACTTTCCCTCTTGCTCAGGTCATTCAAGGGTGGCAAGAAGGTTTGGCTGGCGCAAAGGTGGGAACACGTCGCCTGCTGATCATTCCACCAGCACTTGGTTATGGCGCAAATGCAGCTGGACCGATCAAAGCAAATGAAACACTCGTCTTTGTTGTAGATATCTTGGGCGTTAAGTAAGCCTTACGCTTCCGTTTCATTAATTCCGTAGGCGCCCTTTGATGGGCGTCTACGACGGGCGGGCGCAACAACGCCATCTGCCAATCTGCGAGCCACCAGCAAGAATCCGGTATGTCCGATCATGCGATGCTGAGGACGGACCGCAAGTCCTTCATGGTGCCAGCCACGAATAATGGTCTCGGTACTTTCGGGCTCAGTGAATTTTCCACTCTCTTTAATCGCTTCGGCCGTGGCGGAGAGCTGTGTAGTCGTTGCAACATATGCCAAGTAGACACCACCGGGATGCAGAACGTTATAGGCCATATCGACACACTCCCACGGTGCCAGCATGTCGAGAATCACGCGATCATATTTCCTTGTGTGCTCTGCTTCTTGAACGGCGCCTAAGGTGATGCTCCAGTTATCCGGCTTCGATCCAAAATATTGTGTGATGTTCTTAGTGGCTATCTGCGCGAATTCCTCGCGCTTTTCGAATGAGTCAACCGAACCTTCTGGCCCTACGGCGCGTAGCAGCGAGATGGAGAGAGCGCCCGAACCAACACCCGCCTCCAGCACCGTTGTACCAGGCGCGATATCAGCGACACCCAAAATCATGGCAGCATCTTTCGGATAGACAATTGTCGCACCGCGAGGCATTGATAGAACGTAATCGGAGATCAAAGGTTTGAAAGCAAGGAACTTCAGTCCACCAGTGGTTTCGATAACACTACCTTCAGGAAGCCCGACGACTTCATTGTGAACAATCCAGCCGTTATGTGTGTGCCACTCTTGATTGGGTTGGAGGGTGATGCTGTAAAGCTTGCCTTTGGCGTCGGTGAGTTGGACTCGATCGCCCATTTGGAAAGTATGGGAGCGAGAGTTCGAATAAGTGCTCATACCCTTATCGTAACGGAGTTATTTGCTATGAAGAGCGAGGAGCTGGTGAGCATCAATACCTTCTAAAGAAGGCACTGTGGCCAAGCGTTCATGATCGTCAAAAGTCAGCATATGTTCAATACCCACCACCCGCGCGCCACTTCCCAAGCCCGAAGTAACGCCAGTGCGGGAATCTTCGAGGACTAAACATTTCGAAATGTCCACCTGCAACATTTTCGCCGCTCGAAGATAACTCTCCGGATGGGGCTTGGTTTTTGTAACGTCATCACTGGAAACAGAGACCGAGAAATATTTAAAGGGAAGACCGGCCAAGGTAGCGCGAAGCAGATTACGAGGGCTTGCGGTAACTAAGGCCAACGGAAAACCCAGTTGGTGAAGTTCGTCCACTAGTTCAATGGCGCCCGGCATAAAATTAAGCGAGTTCTCTAAGTGGCTTTCTACCGCCGAAATCATGGTCTCTACGAAGAACTCAGGCGTTTCGGCTCCATCAGCTTTCTCGGCCATATACAAGCCCACTTTGGAGAGTGGTCCGCCCAAGCAGTATTCCTGGTCTGCGCGAGTCCAGTCATATCCATAACGCGCCATCAGCTCTTCTTCACTTTTGAGCCAGAGCGGTTCCGAATCGATCAACGTTCCATCCATATCGAAAAAGATGGCTTGGCATTCGAGCTGTGGGTCTGATGAACTAGTTGGCATTAAAGTATTTTGCTTCAGGGTGGTGAACGATAATTGCTGAAGTACTTTGCTCCGGATGGAGTTGGAACTCTTCAGAAAGATTGACCCCGATACGTTCTGGCTCCAATAGTTCACAGAGCTGTACTTGCTGCTCGAGATCAGGACAGGCCGGATATCCGAACGAATATCTCGAACCGCGATATCCCTGATCCAAAATTTCTTGAATATCTGATGAATCATCTTGGTGGAAGCCAAGTTCGCTGCGCACTCGGGCATGCCAGTGCTCGGCCAAAGCTTCGGTGAGTTGGACGGAGAGTCCGTGAAGTTCGAGGTATTCGCGATAGTTATTTGCAGCGAAAAGTTTTGCAGTGGCCTCGGAAACGCTCTCCCCCATCGTCACCACAGTGAAAGCAACCGTATCAATCTCGCCACTTTCTTTACTGCGATAAAAGTCGCTCAGACAGAGTCGTCGATCACGACTTTGTCGTGGGAAGGTGAAGCGAGTTCGCTCCTGTCCCTTCATGGGGCCTTCATGATGCAGAATTACTAAATCATTTCCTTCGCTGTAGCAAGGGAAATAGCCATAGACGACGGCGGCGCTCAGCCAACCATTTGCTTGAGCCTCATTTAATAGGGCCCGAAGTTGTGGTCGACCTTCTTCTTCCACCATCTTCTCGTATTCACCGCGCTTACCTTGAAGTCCCCACTGGCCGACAAAGAGAGCTCTTTCATCGAGCATGCCGAGATAATCTGCAAGAGCAATTCCTTTAACAACTCGCGATCCGTAGAACGGAGGATTAGGAAGTTGGTTGACTGCGCTTACATCAGAACGAGTCGTATCAAGATTTGGCTCTCGCAGTAATCGAGTATTGGGTGTGCGACGCTCTTTGAGTGCAGGCAATTCTGCACCTGGCACACCCTTCTTGATTGCCATCATGGTGTCCATTAAGCGCAAACCCTCGAAAGCATCTCGTGCATATCGAACTGTGCCCGGGAATTCATCGGCTAAATCTTGTTCGACGAAGGTGCGCGTCAGCGCTGCCCCGCCCAAAATGATCGGCCATTTCTCGGACAAATCTCTGCTGACCAACTCTTGCAAATTCTCACGCATGACGACCGTTGATTTAACGAGAAGTCCGCTCATACCGATCACATCAACGTCATTACTTTCTGCCGCATCAATGATCTGATTGACAGTTTGTTTGATGCCGATATTAACGGTGCTATAACCGTTATTGCTTAAAAT